>JANXSI010000471.1 GCA_025352765.1 Devosia sp.
TGCCATCGCCGGGATCGAATCCCTGGCCGAGCTGCCCAAGGGTCACCTCGGGTTCGACGGCGAGCGCTGGTATCTGCGGGGTTCCGTCGATCAGCAGTCCAGCAAGGACGAAATCGTCGCCAAGATTTCCGCCTTGCCCAACGGGGCCGCTTGGTCCGTCGGGCTAGATCTGACGCCGCCGATCGACGTCTGCCGCGCCCGCGTCGATGCATTGGCCCAGCGCAACGCCATCGTCTTCCTGGCTGGCAAGGCGACGCTCTCGAACACGTCACTGCCGGTGCTCGATGAACTGGCCGGTGATCTTGAAATCTGCCCGGCCGCTTTTGTCCACGTGCAGGGTCACACCGACGCCGATGGCGCCGAGGACGTCAATCTGGCCCTGTCGGTCGCTCGTGCGGAGGCGGTCGTTTCTGCACTCATTGAGCGCGGCGTGGCTGACAATCGCCTCTATGCCGAGGGCTACGGCGAGAGCGATCCATTGGTGGCCAACGACACCAAGGAAAACAAGCAGCGCAACCGGCGCATCGCGTTCGAGATCGACGAGAAATAGCCATGTCCCTCGACTCCATCACCTACCTGCTGACCGTCTACTGGCCCTACATGGCGGGCATCCTCGCCGTAGGGTTCGGCGTGGGCTGGTTCAGCGGCGTCAGCAAGCGGTAGGAACGACGTGCCCTTGGGAAGCCTCATCCACATCGCCGAAGTCGCCGTTCTGCTGTTTGCGGCCTACTCGGTTGGCTGGCTGGGCGGATACGTCCTTCGCCTCGCGACGGCAGCGAGCCGCAAGCCTGCTCAAATTCCAGCCGAGCGCCTCGCCGCCGTGACCGGACAGGCTGTTGATCCGGACGCGCTCGTCAAGGCGCCGGTGATCGTCGAAGTGTCCAAGGGATCGCCAGAGATGGTCGTCCCTGTGGCGACCGTCACGACCAGTGCCCTAGATCCGGTGAGTGTCGCTGCCACTCCGACCGCTTCAAGTGCTTCCTCCCCGCTTCAGCCGCTTTCTGCCATCCAGGCGCTGAAGTCGCTGTCCCGGACGATCCCGCTGTTGCCGGTCGAGGCGTCCAGCGTCCCGGAGCCGCAGTCTGGGACCTCCCAAGCCGATGTTCCTGTGAGCCCGGTTGGCCCTCTCGCCGATTTGCCGGAGGCAGCGGTACCAGCCGCGGCAATCGACACTCTCGGGGCGAGCCCGCTCGCCCCATCGCCGGAAGTGTCGGTTGAGGCACCGCCGCCAGCGGCACCTCTCACGGCCTTGTCGGTGGAGGCGCCGCAAGCGCCCCAAGGCCTGGCGTCCGCCGAGCGCCCAGCGATGGAAGAGGCGGTCGAGCTGCCGCTGCCGGCCTCTGTCGCCGGTCAGGCATGGGCCGGTCGCCGGCATGGCCAGGGATCGCCTGCGGCGCGCCAGGCTGAGGCCACAGTGCGGCCAGTCGAGCTGTTGCCCGATGCCGCGCTGGACGCGGCGAGCCGGGCCGAGTCGGCTGTCGGCGCGGCGCTGCTCGCAACGCTCGAGGCAAGGCTTGCCATCGAAGCGGCCCTTGCCAGTCCTCCCAAGCCGGTCCTACAGCCTGCCCTGCCGGAAGTGTCCCCGGTTGCGGAGGCGCCGAACGCGGCCCCCGAGCCCGAGACCTTGCCGACCACCACCGAGCCCTTGGGCCCCGCGACCCCAGCCGATGCCGACGCTCCGGCATCGCCAAAGGCGGATGCACCTGACGTCGTTGCAGCGCTGCAGCCGCCGCCGGTCAGCCTGGTCGCCGCCAGCGGCCCGCAGCTCGACGCGCAATCCGCGCCCGATCTAGGCGAACTGCCCGATAGCCTGGCGTCCGCCGTCGCGGCGGCGTTGGTGCCCGAGGCGGCCGCAGTGGTCGAACCGATCGTGGTTGCCCCAGTGGCAGCCGCTCCGGCCCGGCAGGTCACGCCGCAGCAGCTCGACGAGGGTGCCGCGATGCGGGCCATCGAGGGAGGCTGGTCCCGGCGCGATACCCGCGCCCTTTCCGACGTTCCCGAACTCTCCGACGTCACCGCCGCCGTGAGCGCGGCACAGGTCGCCGTCGAAAATGTGCTTGCCCGGTCACTGGACGCCGATGGGCCTCCCGCCGGTTTGGGCAAGCCCAGCGGACTTCCTAGGGCCCGCGATGGTGTGCGCGACGATCTCAAGAAAATCAATGGGTTGAGCCCGTTGGATGAATCAACGCTCAACAATATGGGGATCTTTCACTTCGACCAGATTGCGGCTTGGCAGCAGACCGAGGTGCTCTGGCTGGAGAACCACGTCTTTGCTCGGGGTCGCATCGGCCGGGAAGACTGGCAGGGCCAGGCGAGGGCTATTGCGGCCCGCGGCGAGCTGCGGGCGACACGCTAGGCGGCCCGCCTCAGATTGGCCAGCCGGCGCGCGAACTCGACGATCGGCCGTACATCATCGGCATTGTCGAGCAGGGCGGGTGAGCCCTGCGACTCGATGACGAACGCTTCGGCATCGCGCCGCCGCCGCATCATTTCCTCGAACGTTTCGCGACGAAGCTGCTGGGTGAGCTGGGTGCGCATCATCATCAGCGGTGCAGAGGCGAGGGCATCGAACAGCGGCCACTGCGCCAGCAACACATCGTCGAGGTCGAAAGGCTCCAGCAGCTTGATCAGGGCTGGGTCGAACAGGGGCTGCAAGCGGCCCCGTTTGTCGACGAAGTGCGACCGCAGCGCCAGTTCCTCCAGCCTCGCCTCGGGTGTCTCGGGATAGTCGTTTGCCACCATCCGTCGCAGCATTGGCTTCAGGCTCTTTTCCCCGCGCACTCCGGTCAACTCATTGAGGGTGGTCCGCATCCGCACGAGGCTTCGCGAGTCCGAAACCGGCCCCGCATCAATGAGCACGGTGCCGGCGATCAGCGTCGGGCGCAGGGCCGCCATCCCCATCAGCACCTGCCCACCATACCCCTGGCCGATGAACACGGCGCGCTCGATGGCGAGGGCCCGTGCCAGTTCGACAAGGTCTGCGGCATCGGCAAGCGAGGAATAGTCGGCGAGCTTTTGCCGATCGGTCGAACGGCCGCGCCCCTTGAGGTCGACGAGGACGAGCGGGTGACCCGCACCGAGGTCCGCCGGGGCGAGCCTCAGGAGGTCGGCGAAGTCGACCATGTTGCGATTGTAGCCCGCGACGCAGACTAGAGGCACTGCGCCGGATGCGAGACTGCCGGCCACATGTACTGCGATGCGTTGGTCGGCGGAGCCCACGGTGACCATCGTCGCCGGCAGCGCGGCGAACGCGTCGTAATTGTCGGGAAGGGGGCGGCGCTTCGGCATGAGGGCAGTGTTACCTCACCCGCGCCGTGGATGCCATGCAGGCTGCAATCGCCGTGATCCGGGTCTGTGCGGCAGCGACCACGCGCTGTTTTTGCGGCGACGAAGGCGAGCCTGCATGCCCAAATTTCAGGCCGAGCGCCGCAATTTTAGTCCGACTAAAACAACTTGACTCATCGCTCTCCCGCGCCGCACTCTTTTACAAATACTAAAGGAGCGCTGGGGTTGTCGGCTAGGGCTGCTCGCTTGTTGGATCCGAATTCCAGCCCGCTTGGCGAGCGGCTGCGGCAGCGACGTAAATTCATGGGAATGACGCTCCAGGAGGTTGCCGATGGAGCGGGCCTGTCGGTCGGCTTCATCTCCCAGATCGAGCGAAGCATCACCACTCCGTCGCTGTCCTCGCTCGTTGCGGTTTCGCGCGTGCTGCAGGTGCATGTCAGTGACTTCCTGGCCCAGCCCAAGGTGACCGCCCCGCTGACCCGGCAGTCCGAGCGGCCGCACTATGCGATTGGCGGCAACTCGTTGACCTACGAGAGGCTCTCGTCGAGCTTTCCCGGCAACGTTCTTCGCAGTGTCATCATTCATGAGCCGCCCGGCTACCGGAGCGAGCCGATCGCCCACGAGGGGGAAGAGATCTTCTTCATCCTTTCGGGCGGGCTGACCGTCGAGATCGGCGACACCGAGACGGTGCTCGAGGCGGGCGACTCGATCCACTTTCCCTCGACAAAAGTCCATTCGACCTGGAACCACACGGACCAGCCGACGACCATCCTGCATACGGGCACGATGGATGTGTTCGGCGACGATCCCAGCCAGGGCGAGACTGAAACCGGCATCGCCATCAGGCGCAATGCCGGCCAATAACGATCGTTTTCCATCATGCAAACCAAGGGGCACTGAGATGAAAGTTAGACTGAAACTGCTGGCGGCGGCGCTGATCGCCGCGACGTCGATGACAACGATAGCCGCCAGCACGGCACACGCCGGTGGCGTCCTGCGCCTCGACGAAGTGCCGGTGGGCGAGCTCGACCCGGCCAAGGCGTCGGACTATGCCGACTCCGTCCTGATGTTCAACGTCTACGACACGCTGGTGTTGTCCAAGCAGGGCGGTCCCGGCGTCGTGCCGCACCTCGCCGACAGCTGGGAAACCGACGGCACGACCTTCACCTTCAAGCTGCACCCGGGCGTCAAGTTCCAGAGTGGCGATGACCTCACGGCCGACGATGTCGTGTTCTCGCTCGACCGCATGAAGGCCATCGGGCAGGGCTTGTCCTTCCTGTTCGCCGATGTCGAGAAGGCCGAGGCGATCGACCCGGCAACCGTCAAGTTCACGCTCTCCAAGCCCTACTCGCCGTTCCTCTCGGCCCTGCTGCGCCTGCCGATCGTCGACAAGAAGCTGGTCATGGCCAATCTCGGCGCCGGCGATGGCGACATGAAGGACTGGGGTCAGGCCTATCTCTCCGGCCACGGTGCCGGCACGGGTGCCTACTCGGTTGTCTCGCAGAATCCGCAGCAGGAAACCGTGATGGCCAAGAACCCGGCCTACTTCCTCAGCGTTCCTGCTGCGGCCCCTGATGAGGTCCACTATCGCTACGGTCTCGACGCCGCCACGGTGCGCGCCCAGATTGCCAAGGGCGAGGACGACATCTCCAGCCAGTGGCTACCGCCCGAGGTCCTCAAGGCTCTTGCCGCCGACGGCGCGCAACTGCTCAGCGAGTCGGGAGGTTCGGGGTTCTTCATCAAGATGAACACCGCCAAGGCGCCCTTCGACGACCAGAACTGCCGTCTCGCCATGGCCAGCGCCTTCGACTACGGCACGGCCATCAAGATGGTGGCGATCACCGACAAGGTTTCGCAGGGTAGCCCGTCGACTGGCCCGCTGCCGGTCGGCATGCTCGGTTCGCTCCCCAAGGAGCAGGCCTATGCGCGCGATCTCGACGCGGCCAAGAAGTATCTCGCGGCCTGCAAGTACAAGCCGTCGGACTTCGTCGTCGACCTCTCCTGGATCGGTGAAGTGCCGCTCGAAGAGCGTTTTGCCCTGCTGATGCAGTCCAACTTCGCCGAGATCGGCGTCAAGTCCGAGATCAAGAAGGTGCCGTGGGCGCTGTTCACCGAGCAGGTGACCAAGCCCGAAACGACGCCGAGCATCTCGCAGGTGTTCGTCAACGCCGTCACCGGCGATCCCGACACGCTGATCTACGGCATGTACTATTCCAAGAATGCCGGAACCTGGCAGTCGCCGGAATATCTCAAGGATGCCAAGGTCGACGAGCTGCTCGACAAGGG
>JANXSI010000482.1 GCA_025352765.1 Devosia sp.
GATTCAGCAAGGTCCTGCAGCATGGCGATCACGTCTGTCAGGATCTCCGCCCTCGGCGCGGCATATTTCGCCGCCAGTTGATCCGCGATGGTCCCGACGGCTGTCTTGCCGTCGCAAAGTTTCAAGATCTCCACCGCGACATCGTCGGGGGCAAGCACGCGTTCGGGCACCAGCAGCACCCAGCGCTGCCGCGCCTCGTCGAAGCGGAGCCGCGCGCCGCGCGGCAGCGCGGGCACGCTCGCTTCGCTGACCCGCATGCGGCGTCGCGCTGCCGGCGCCGGGATCTCGGGCGGGGTGCCGGTGTCTTCGCCGTCCATCACTCCCCCTCGGGGAGGAAAGCGCCTGGCGGAATGTGGCCCTCGACATAGGCGTGATAGAGCGCGTCGAGTTGCACCCACAGTACATTGGTCTTGAAGATCAACGCGTTGCAGACCAACTGCCGCTCACGCGGCGTGCTGGCATGCTCCTTGACATAGTGCAGCGCAAAATCGGCATCGCGTGGCGCCTGTTCGAGCCGGCGCTGGAAGTACGTCATCACGCCGGGGTTGATGAAATCGTAATGCTGCAGCATGCCCGAGATGCGCTCTTCGTGCAGGTTCGGCGCGAACAGCTCGGTCAGAGACGAGGCAATGGCCTCCAGCGGCGTGCGGTCGCGCACGAAGTGCACATAGGCGTCCACCGCAAAGCGGGTTGCCGCGAGGATTCCTTCGGCGGATTCGACATAGTCGGTGTCGAGTCCGAGACCCTCTGTGAGCTTCAGCCATCGGTCGATGCCGCCCTCGGTGCCGACGGCACCGTCATGGTCCTCGATCCGATGCCGCCATTCGATGCGCGTCGCGCGGTCCCGGAAGCGCGAGATCACCACTGCGTCCTTGAGCGGGATCGAGCTCTGGTAATAGTAGCGGTTGAGCGCCCAGGCCTGCACCTGGCCCTTGTTGAGCTTGCCGCCGTGCAGCAGCTTGTGGAACGGATGCAGGCTGTGATAGCGGGTCGCGCCGATGTGGCGCAGCTGCGCCTCCAGTTGCTCGGCGCTATCGAGCGGTGCATCGGTCGCCACCGAAAATGACGTCATCGCGCTCATAGATCGATCTCCATCCCATCAACCGGGACCACCCAGCCGGCGGCCAGAGCCATCTGCCGTTCAGGCGAGTCGTCGCGCAGCGCCGGGTTCGAATTGTTGATGTGGAGGAAGACTCGCTTGCCGATGTCGATGCCGCTCAGCGCGGAGATCGCCTCCGACATCGCGATGTGCCCCATGCGCTGGCCGGTCTTCTTGCCGAGGCCGGCCCGGATCATCTCGTCGTCGTGCCACAGCGTGCCGTCGAAGAAGACGAGGTCAGCGCCGTCGAGTTTTTCCGCGATCGCCGGGGTCACTTCTGCGCAAGCCGCGAGAAACACCAGCCGCTGGCCCTCGGCCTTGTCGCTGATCACCAGTCCGAGCGTATCGCCTTCGCCATCGTCGGTCTCATCTTCAAGAAACAGGGCAATCTTGCCGGGCACTGCAAAGGCCTCGACGGTGAGGCCCGAGGGGTTGCCGTCGGGCAGCAGCAACTCGAATTCGGTCCCAAGTTCGATGGCGCGACGCAGCACCAGATCGCGCCGCAGGACGTTGAAGATCGAGTTGTCGGCAAGGATCGAAAGCACGCGCTCGTGCGCATGGAGGGTGAAGGCGCCGCCCTCCCGCAGCGACAGCAGTCCTGCGACGGCGTCGACTTCGCCATTGGTGAGAATGACACCCGCAATCGGGCTGTGGCGCAAGGCACCGGCCCTGGGGTGAAGCACCGGGGTGTCGGTGATCTGTTGACGGAGGTCGGGCGAGGCGTTGACCAGGAACCAATGCTCCCGGTCCGCACTCACAGCAATCGACGCCTGGGTCGACTTTAGTTCCGGGTGTCCGTTGCGCGCGGAACGGCAGTTGGCACAGCCGCAATTCCATTGCGGGACACCGCCACCCGCCGCGGTTCCCAAAACGACAATGCTAAGCATGGCTGGAACCCGCGGCGGACGCGTGAAGCTTAGCGCTTCGCCGTGAAGTACATCGTGACTTCCATGCTCAC
>JANXSI010000502.1 GCA_025352765.1 Devosia sp.
GTCCGGCCGGTGGGGTGCCTGTGTTCGATTTTGTCGGGCTCGACCGGGCCGATGCGTTCTGGCTGGCCGGCTATACAGAGGTGCTTGCTGCGCAGGCGGATTTTCTCCTCGCCCACGATTTCTCGCGCTTTGTCGATGCGAGCTTTCACCGGTTCTTTCCCAGGGCCGGCTTCCCGATGCAGGACTATTCTGACGGTGTCGGCCGGCTGATGCTGACCCCTGGGACCGATACGGGCATTGCCGACATCATCGCTGCCATCCACACCATCAACTGGCCGGTGACCGATGCCGCCAAGCTCAGCGGCGTGCGGACGCGCCTCAAGTCGGTGCTCGCCTACTCCCGGCAGAACTGGGATGCGATTGCCCTCGAGACCGACGACAACCACGAATTGCTGCCGTCGCCGAAGCAGACGCCGTTGGTGCCCGATGCGTCGGTCACCAGCGACAGGGTCCTGGCCTGGCGTACGACGCTCGATGAAGCCGAGAAAGTTCTCGATGGGAAGCTGCTGGTGCCGCACTGGCGATTCAAACAGGGCTTTGATCTTAAGACATACTTCGATACGGCAACGCGCACGGACCTCGTCATGCTGCTGACCGGGTCCGATGCCGTGCCCTTCCTCAAGGATGGTCCGGTCGCCTCGGCTACAGATTTCCGTGCCGTTCAGGCAGCGTTCGGAAACGACTGGCTAGGCTACGCCTTCTGGTTCAACTAACCCACGGACTGCCATGCGCCATCTCGTTGTTTCCCTGCTGGCGCTCGTCGCCTTTGTCGCCCCGGCTTTCGCCTATGACACGCCGCAGGCATTGCTGGAGGCGCTCTATTCGCCCTATTCGAAGGGCGCCGACTTCGACTGGAGCAGTTGGGACGAGACGCAATTCCGCTCGGCCCATCTCAACGATCTGTTCGCCAAGGACCTCGAGGAGGCCGACGGGGAAGTCGGCCGCATCGATTTCGACCCTTACATCGACGGGCAGGACTACCAGATCACCGCGCTCAAGATCGGCGAGCCGATGATCGACGGCGATACCGCGACGGTCGAGGTGACGTTCAACAATTTCGACACGCCCGACGACCTGACCTTCACCCTGGTCAAGGAAGCCGATGGCTGGAAGGTCGACGACGTGGTGTCGGTGGACAAGAACTTTCCGTACTCGCTGAAGGCGATCATGGAAGGTCCGCTGCAGTAGCAGGTTGCCGAAGCGTAATCTTGCCGCCGCCTTTCCGCCGCACGTCGCCCCTAGTTTTGTCGTCGGCAAGACAGGGGCGAGCGATGCGGGCATTTCTGGTGGCGGTTCTGGTTGTGGTGCTGAGCGGGCCGGCGCTGGCCTTTGACGACCCCAAGGCGCTGGTCGCAGCGATCTATGCGCCCTACCAGACGCCAGGCGCCGCAGCGAACCAGGATCCGGCGCAGTACTATTCCGAGCGGCTCAAGGGGCTGGTGTCGGGGCATGCCGCCAAGGCCGCCAACGACCTCCTCAGCAGCAGCGAGGACGCTGCAGCGAGCACCGGTCCGGTCGCTCCGGCGCTGAGCTTCAACCCGTTCATCGATGCGCAGCATTCGCTGCTCATGGATCTCGCGATCGGCGAGCCCATCATCATGAAGAGCAAGGCGATGGTGCCGGTCAACTTTTCCAATTTCGACCACGCGACCATGCTGACCCTGTCGCTGGTCAAGGACGCCGACGGCTGGAAGGTCGACGACGTCGCATCGCTCGGCGAGGGTGAGAACTGGCTGCTCAGCTGGCTGCTGCAGTATGACCCGTTTAGCGTGAACTAGCGTGACGCGCTAGATCGCCCGCGTCGCCTGCTTCAGCCACGCCTTCACGCTGCCCGAAACGGATGGCCCGATCTCGCGGAAGACGCGCTTGTGGTAGGCATTGAGCCAGTCCTTTTCGCCCGGCGTCAGCAGCTTCTCGTCGACGAGCCGCAGGTCGATCGGGGCCAGGGTGAGGGTTTCGAGCTCGAGGAACTTGCCGTCGCCGACTGAACTCTCGACCACCAGAACGAGGTTCTCGATGCGGATGCCGTAGGCACCGGGCTTGTAGTAGCCGGGCTCGTTGGAAATGATCATGCCCGGCTCGAGCGGGGTGGGATAGCGCGTCGAAAAGCCGATCGGGCCCTCGTGCACACCGAGGAAGGCGCCGACGCCGTGGCCAGTGCCGTGGGTATAGGTGACGCCGTCCTGCCACAGGAATTGACGCGCCAGCACATCGAGCTGCGCGCCGGAAGTGCCGCGCGGAAACTTCTGCATCGACAGGGCCATCATGCCCTTGAGCACGCGGGTAAAGCGGTCGCGCTGCTCGGCGGTCGCCTTGCCGGTGAACAGGGTGCGCGTGATGTCGGTGGTGCCGCTCAGATACTGCGCGCCCGAATCGAGCAGCATCAGCTCGCCCGGCTTCAAGGTCCGGTTCGAATTGCTGTCGACGCGGTAGTGCACGATAGCGCCGTTCGGCCCCGAGCCCGAAATGGTGTCGAAGCTCGCGTCGATGCAGCTGTCATCCTCGCGGCGAAAGCTCTCCAGCGCCTCGACGATGCCGATCTCGGTGAGTTTGCCGCTGGGGGCTTCGGCGTCGAACCAGGTGAGGAACTTCGCCAGCGCCACGCCGTCGAGCTTGTGCGCGTCCTTCATGCCGCCGATCTCGGCGTCGTTCTTTTTCGATTTGGGGAGCAGCACCGGGTCGCGCTTTTCGATGAGCTTGGCGTCACTCACCCCGGCGACGGCGGTGACCAGTGCCGCAGGGGCGGTGGCGGGGTCGAGCCAGACGGTCTTGTCGGCGGCACCGAGCTTGCGCAGTTCGGCGACCAGCGTCGAGACGTCGGCGAGTTTGGCGATGCCGGCTAGGCCCTTGCGCAGCTCGGGCGACATCTTGGCCTTGTGGACGAAGAGCGTGGGCTTGCCGGTTTTTGGCACGATCGCGAAGGCGAGGACCACCGGGACGTTCGGCACATCGCGGCCGCGCATGTTGAACAGCCAGTTGATCGATTCGGGCAGCGTCAGCACGACGACATCGGCGTGTTCGGCGGCGAGGGTCTTGCGCAGTTCGTCGAGCTTTTCGGTGGCCGTGCGTCCGGCGCGATTGGCGCCGAGGAACTCGATGGGCGTGACCGGCGCGGCCGGGCGGTCGGTCCAGATGCGATCGATGAGGTTGGGTGAGGGGAGCAGCGTCAGCTTCCCCGCGAGCTTTTCGCTCAGGTCCTTGATCTCGCCCGGGGTGTGCAGCCACGGGTCGTAGCCGAGCTTGCCGCCTGCCGGCACGAAATCGGCGACGCGCCCGTCGCTGCCGCCTTGGGTGGCCTCGATGACGGTCACGTGCCGTGTGTCGGTCTGGAGCGGCGCGGCCAGCGTGTAGCGGCTGTCGACGAACAGCCCGGCCTTTTTCGGGCCGATCACGGCGAAGCCGGCCGAGCCGGTGAAGCTCGTCACGTAGGCGAGGCGCGCCTCGCTCTCGGGCACCGACTCGCCGCGATGGGCGTCGGCGCGGGGTACGAGGAAACCGTCGAGGCCGGCGTCCAGCATCGCGGCGCGCAGCGCCTTGAGCCGGGGCGCAACCGTCTTCGGTGACGTTTTTGTGTCAAAGCTCTGGAAGACGGCCGGGCCGAAGTCGTTGTTCGCCATGATTCATTTCTTATTAATTTGGGATGCGGCACGGGCATGGCTGGGTTGCCTGCAACCGCCTATCCCCGGGGACGCGATACGCCTATTTACTCGACAGTCGCAGAAGCGGCCAGCACAAGACTGAGAAACGAAAATGCAGACCACCACTTCTTCCCGTCCCGATTTCCGCAAGGCCCTTGATGGCATCGTCGGCGCGCGCAATCGCGAAGCCACCCGCCAGATTCCGCGGAACCACGAGTACCAGCTCATCGGTGCCGTGACCAAGCGGCCGAACTGAATTCCAAAGCGCCCCATGCAGGCGATTTTCAATCCCCGGGCCATGCCCGGGGATTTTTGTTTGCGGTGACGGCTAAAGCTTTTCCAGCATCAGCGTGACCCATTCGCCGCGTTCGAGGCGCTTGCGCAGGACCATGCGCTGGCTGGCATAGGCCGAAATCACCTTCGAGGCCTGGCTGATCAGAATGCCCGACAGGATGATCGTGGCGTGCCGCGAGGCGGCGCGGCCGAGCGCCGGTGCGATGGCGGCGAGGGGCGCGGCGAGGATGTTGGCGACGATCAGATCGTAGGGCTGCGCGCGCCGGATCAGCGGATGATTGAGTCCGGGGGCGGTGACGGCCTTGACCAGCAGCCCGACGCCGTTGTCGTGGGCGTTCTCGATGGCCGTCTCGGTCGCAACGGGATCGATGTCGCTGGCGATGACCGGCAGGCGGGTGCGCTTGGCGATGGCGATGGCGAGGACGCCGGTGCCAGTGCCGACATCGAGCGGGCGCTCGACTCGGCGGGTCTTGAGGGTGAGGTTGATGGCCTCGAGACAACCGGTAGTGGTCTCGTGGTGGCCGGTGCCGAAGGCCTGGGCCGCATCGATCCGGATCGGGGTTACCCCGCCGGTCGGGATGGTGTCCTCGTGGCTGCCATAGACATAGAAACCGCCGGCGGTCACCGGCTTCAGCCCTTCGAGCGATTTGGCCACCCAGTTGGTGTCGGCATCGACGGGCGAAATGCTGAACTCGACAGCGCCGCCCAGGGTGGTTCGCGCCAGTTCCTCGAAGGCGGTGAGGTCGGGCAGCATCTCGGTGGTCGCCTCGAAGACCCATTCGCCGGTCTCGATATCCTCATGCGCCGAGGCGGTGAGGGCGAGATCGTCGCGCTCCATGACGGCGTCGACCAGCGCGTAGGCCTGGTCCTTGGTGAGCGGTGTCGAGATCTGGCTGAGCGTCATGAGGCGGTTTCCGGGGTCGTCGGGTTGTTGCCGGGGTAATGGTGGATGTCAACGGGCGAGCGAAGGCTCCCGGCAGCCCAGCGGCTCCGGGGTTTGCCTCCGAGGCCACGACGTGGCTGGCGAGCGGCGCCAGTGTACCGCCGGTGGGCGGCGCGATGGCCGTTTCCGCCGTCCAGCGCCGGCAAATCCGAGATCGCCGATGACAAGGC
>JANXSI010000519.1 GCA_025352765.1 Devosia sp.
ACCTTGTAGGCATACTGGGTCAGCAGCCCCGGAAGCGGCGGCCGGGTGTTCGGATTGGCCTGCTGGCCGTCGATCGACATCACCACGGTCTGGCCGAGGTGGAAGCCGCGCAGCGCGCCATCGGGCAAGGAGCCGAGGAGCCCGCGGATCTCGAATTCGGTGCTGTTGACCTTGAAGTGGCCGCCGAGTTTGGTGCCCAGCCGGTCGAGGATCACCGGATCGACGATGGCGCCGAAGACGCCGTCCTTCTGCGCCAGCAGTTCGGACGGCTTGTGGCCATCGGGAAGTTGCGGGCTCACCACCTGACCGAGGATCGGATAGGCGTCATCGACCGCGTAGATATCGAGGAAGACGGTGTTGCCGCTGTCGTCGATCGCGTCGCCGCGTGAATTCGAGGTGATGGTCTCGGACACCTGCCCGAGCGTCTGCATGTAGGCAAGTTCCTCGGGCGTCGCGCGCCGGTCGGCGCGGCTGATGCGGAGGTCGCCGCCGAGCAGGATATTGGCATCGCGCAGGATCGCGCCCTGCAGCGCCGCGCCAACCGAGCTGACGCCCGCAATGGTGCCGACGCCGAGCGCGAGGCAGGCGAGCAGGATGCCGAAACGGCGCAGATCGCCGCGCAGGTCGACGATGGCGACCCGCATCCAGTTCTGGAGGCGGCTCATGCGGGGATCGGGTCCTTGGCGTTCTCGGTCAGCTTGCCATGGTTCATGGTCAGCATGCGGTCAGCCTTGGCCGCCAGCGACCGGTCATGGGTGATGAGGAGCACCGCGGTGTCCTTCTTGCGCGCCAGGTTGAACATCAGTTCGATGACGCGGGCACCGGTGTCCTGGTCGAGGTTGCCGGTCGGCTCGTCCGCCAGCATCAGGCGGGGGCTGTTGACCATGGCGCGGGCGAGGCCGACACGCTGCTGTTCGCCGCCCGAAAGCGCGCTCGGCAGATGCGTCAGGCGGTCGCCGAGGCCGACTTCCTCAAGGGCGGCGGCGGCGCGGTCGCGGATGATTTTGAAGCTCTCGCCGGTCTCGGCGATCTCGAGCGACAGCGCGACGTTTTCGAGCGCGGTCATCGAGGGAATGAGGTGGAAGTTCTGGAACAAGATGCCGAGGTTCTTGCGGCGGAAGATCGCCAGCTGGTCTTCGTTGGCGGTCGAGATGTCCTGTCCGGCCACCACCACCTTGCCGCTGGTCGCGCGCTCGAGGCCGCCCAGGATCATCAGCAGCGAGGTCTTGCCGCTGCCTGAGGGTCCCACTACCGCAGTCACTTCACCGCCGTTGACCTTGAACGTCACGTCTTTGAGGATATGCAGCATGGACTTGCCGCTCATGAGCTCGAGATTCGCTTTATCGGTTTCGATCACAGGCACGGACATGGGCGAGCGGACTCTCGGTTGCGGCAGATGAAAAGCGGGACTTCTTAGGCGATAAAATGTGAACGCTGGCAATACACGATGTTTTGCCAGCGTAAACCCTGACGGCGGATTCGATACCCTATGTCGCGCAAACCAGACCCTTTTGCGGTCGAATTGACCCCTGAGCTGATCCTCAGGGCCTATCAGGCCGGGATTTTCCCGATGGCGGAGGACGCCACTTCCGACGACCTGTTCTGGGTTTCCCCGCAGCTGCGCGGAATCATCCCGCTCGACAATTTCCATATCTCGACGAGTCTGCGCAAGACCCTGAAAACGCACCCTTATTCGGTGAAGGTCGACACCGATTTCGCCGCCACTATCGAAGGCTGCGCGACGGCTGGCACCGACCGCGACAGCACCTGGATCAATCCCGCCATCCGCAAGCTCTACGGCGCGCTGTTCGAGCGGGGCTTCGTCCATACGGTCGAGGTCTGGGACCGTACAGGGATCGTCGGCGGGCTGTATGGCGTCTCGATCGGGGCGGCGTTTTTCGGCGAATCGATGTTTCACCGCCGCACGGACTGCTCGAAAATCGCCATGGCGCATCTGCTGAAGCGCCTGAAAGCCGGCAATTACCGCCTGCTCGACACCCAGTTCATCACCGATCACCTGCGCACCTTCGGTGGCATCGAGATCCCGCGCGAGGACTACGAGTTGCGGCTTGCCGATGCGCTGGGGCACGAGGCCGACTGGGGCGCGATCGACCGGGCCTAGCGCTCCGCCGCCAGACGTTCGCAGACCCGCTCCGCGCCGCCCGCCATCCGCCGCGCGAACGGCTTTTCCGGATCGACCAAGCGCCAGAACGGCGCGCTCCCGGCTTCGGCGATCGCCACGAGGTGCCGCTGCACCGTGACCGGACAGCACGCATCGGCCCCGTACTCGGCTGCCAACCCCTTGCGCAACCCACCGAGATCGGACAGCCGGCCGGGCGGCGCGGCGCGCAGTTGCGCCTCGACCATCTCGCGGCTCGGGATGAGCATTGTCTGCGTGCCGCTGCGTCCCTTGCGGCGTGGCTCGATTACCGGTGTGTTGTCCACGGCACCCTCGCCTGTCGGATCATCGAACGACCTGCGCACAAGTAAGAATTACCGCCGTGTCGGCGATTTTGGCAAGGCTCGCCGGGCGCGGCAGCGGCACGCGCCCGTCCTGCGTGCCGGGCCGATCTCGTTACTGTGCCGTCGAGGCGGCGTCAGCCGGCGGTTCTGACGGTGGCGCCGACGCATCGGGCGCCGGATTGGTCTTTTCCGGTGGCGGGGTGTCGGAGTTCTGCTTACAGTCGACCAGCCACATGTCGTAGACCGGGTGGTCGATGGCGTTGAGCGCCGGACTGTCGGCGAACATCCAGCCGGTAAAGATCCGCTGCGTACCACCCTTGAGCGACACCTGGTCGACCTCGACGAACACCGAGGTGCGCTGCGTCTCGGTCGGCGGACGCGTGTAGCAGACCCGCGGGGTAATCTGCAGCGCCCCGAACTGCACCGTTTCATCGATATAGACGTCGAAATTGGTGATCCGGCCGGTGATCTTGTCGAGACCGGAGAACGCGGCGATCGGATTGGAAATGGTCTCTGCAAGCGCCGGCGTCGCCACCAGTGCCAGCAGCAGCGCGGCGAGCCGGAAAACGGTCATGCCGGGGAAGCTTATTCGGGCGACCAGGCGTCGTAGTCGCCGGTAACCTTCGGGCGCTCGCCCTTGTTCAGCAGGCTGCCGT
>JANXSI010000575.1 GCA_025352765.1 Devosia sp.
AGCGATTGCCCCCGCGGCGGCGCGGGGGCGGTGGTCGACGGAGGTTCGGCCGGCCGGTCCTTGCTGTCGGATCTGGTCGTCGTGCTGCTATCGGTCATTCGAAATATGTCTGATCAATCGTCTGAGTAAGGGTCGGCTACCCCAAGGGTGGCCAGGATCTGGGTCTCGAGGCCTTCCATAACAAGGGCCTCCGCGTCGTCGAGGTGATCATAGCCCAGAAGGTGCAAAAAGCCATGCACCACTAGATGGGTGAAGTAATCGTCGAAGCTGACGCCCTGCTCCTCGGCCTCGCGGACCAGGGTTTCGCGGGCGAGGATGATGTCGCCGATCAGCCCCGAAACCGGCCCGAACGGCTCGATCTGGGGGAAGCTCAGGACGTTGGTCGGCTTGTCGATGCCGCGCCATTCCCGGTTGAGGTCGCGCTGCTCGGCGTCGTCGGTCAGCACCACGGAGAGCTCCGCGGCGCCGGTGACTTTGGCCTTCGATTGCTTCAGCGCCTCGCGCACGGCCTCTTCGGCCCGAGCGTCGAGGGCCTCGGGCCAGCCCTCGGCGTTGCGCGAAATTTCGATCGAAAGTGGCGTCAAAGCTTTTCGGCGAGCTTTTTGGCGGTATCGGCCTCGTAGGCGCGAACGATGCGGCCGACCAAAGCGTGACGCACCACGTCCTTGTCGTTAAAGCGCGAGATGTGGACGCCTTCAATGCCATCGAGCAGGCCGATGGCCTCGATGAGACCGGATTTTTCGCCGCGCGGCAGATCGACCTGGGTCGGGTCGCCCGTGACGATCATCTTCGAGTTCTCGCCCAGGCGGGTCAAAAACATCTTCATCTGCATCGAGGTGGTGTTCTGCGCCTCGTCGAGGATGACCACGGCGTTGGCGAGGGTGCGGCCGCGCATGAAGGCAAGCGGCGCCACTTCGATGACGCCCGAGGTGATGCAGCGCTCGACGTGCTCGGGGCGCATCATGTCGTAGAGGGCGTCGTAGAGCGGGCGGAGATAGGGGTCGACCTTCTCCTTCATGTCGCCGGGCAGAAAGCCGAGACGCTCGCCAGCTTCGACGGCCGGACGGGAAAGGATGATGCGGTTGATGTCGCCGCGCTCGAGCAGGGTCGCGGCGTGGGCGACCGCCAGATAGGTCTTGCCGGTACCGGCCGGGCCGACGCCGAACACCAGTTCGGCCCGCTCCATGGCGCGCATGTAGGCGTCCTGCGCCGGGGTGCGGGCAACGATCGTCGCCTTGCGCGTGGCGATCTGGGCCATGCGCACCTTGCCCTTTTTCTCAAGGGTCGGCAGCGTCAGCTGGCTATCCTCGGTCTCGATCATGCGGATCATGGTATCGACATTGGCGATGTCGATCGAGCGGCCTTCTTCGAGGAGGCCATAAAGTGATTCGAGCACCCGCCGGGCCTGGTCGACCGCGGTGGCGCTGCCCTTGAGCATCAGATGATTGCCGCGGGGCGTTGCCGTCAGGTGCAATCGCTGTTCGATGAGGGCGAGGTTCTGGTCGAAGTCGCCATAAAGCTGGGCGGCGAGACGATTGTCTTCGAAGGCCAGTTCAAGCTGCGAGGAAAGGGCGTTGTCGGGCGTCGCGGACAAGTGCCTGTTCAAGTGTTTTCAAACTCCTGAAGCGGCTCAGAACGCCGCAATTGCTTGAGACTCAACAACGCTAGCAGGTCTGCGTTCCTCGTGTGTGACAATCTTGCCTTCAATTGAGTTATTCCCAGCCGCGACGATCAGCACGGGCTGCACGGTACCGATCAGTCGCTCGGGCCCAGCCATGTACACCGCCTGCAGATATGGGGAGCGCCCACCGATCTGGCCAGGCATGCGGCCTGGCTTTTCGATCAGCACGTCGAGGGTGCGGCCGACGACGGATTTGCCGAAGTCGCGCATCTGCGTGGTGATCAGCTCGTTGAGGGTCGCCAGCCGCTCGGTCTTTTTGGCTTCGTCGACCTGATCGGTCATCGTTGCGCCGGGCGTGCCGGGGCGGATCGAATATTTGAAAGTATAGGCCGAGGCGTAGCCAACCTCGCGCACGATCGACAGGGTCTGGGCAAAATCCGCGTCGGTTTCGCCCGGAAAGCCGACGATGAAATCGCCCGAGAGCGCCATGTCGGGCCGGGCCCGCTTGATGCGCTCGATGAGCGCAAAATAGTCGGCGCGGGTGTGGCGGCGGTTCATCGCCTTGAGGATCTGGTCCGACCCTGACTGCACCGGCAGATGCAGATACGGCATCAGCTTGTCGTTGTCGCGATGCGCCTCGATCAGCTCGTCACTCATGTCGGAGGGGTGGCTGGTGGTGTAGCGGATGCGGGCAAGGCCCTTGATTTCGGCCAGCCGGGCACAGAGCTCGCCGAGACCGACGCTGCGGCCGCGGGCATCGAGACCATGGTAGGCATTGACGTTCTGGCCGAGCAGCGTGAGCTCGCGCACCCCGGCGTCGACGAGATTGCGGGCCTCGACCAGCACCTGCTCGACCGGGCGGCTGGTTTCGGCGCCCCGGGTATAAGGGACGACGCAGAACGAGCAGAACTTGTCGCAGCCCTCCTGCACGGTGAGGAAGGCGGTTAGGCCGCGCGTGCGGGTCACCAGTTTGCTGGCGGCGGGCAGATGCTCGAACTTGTCCTCGGTCGGGAACTCGGTTTCGAGCACCATTTCGCCGGCGGCGACGCGGGCGATCAGTTCGGGCAGCCGGTGGTAGGATTGCGGGCCGAACACCATGTCGACGCGGCCCTTGGCGCGCCGGGCGATCTCCTCGCCCTCGGCCTGGGCGACGCAGCCGGCGACGCCGACCATGAAATTGCGGCCTTCCTTGCGGAGCTCCGCCAGCCGGCCGAGCTCGGAAAACACCTTCTCGCTGGCCTTTTCGCGGATATGGCAGGTGTTGAGCACGACGAGATCGGCATCGTCCATGGTCTGCGTCGGCTCATAGCCGTGCGGCGCCAGCGCGTCCGCCATGCGGTCGCTGTCATAGACGTTCATCTGGCAGCCATAGGTCTTGATGAAGAGCTTTTTCGGCCGAAGTTCGGTGGGCGCTTGCGTCATGAGGGCTCATTATCACCTGAGGAGGCCACCGGCCAACCTCCAATCTGGGCGGCTTCAGGCACAGTTTCGTCACCGCAGTTGGCCGAAGAAGTTGCGCATCTCCTCAACGAACAGCTCGGGCACGTCGCTTGCCGCAAAATGGCCGCCGGTCGGCATTTCGCGCCAGTAGGCGATGTTGTTGGCGCGAGCCGAGAATCTTCGCACCGAGCGGTAGTCCCAGGGGAACACCGAGACGCCGGTCGGAGTGGCGTTCCAGACTTCGCGGTAGCCTCCCTGCGTCTGGGCATCCTCGAAATAGTGATTGGCCGACGAGCCGCCACTGGCGGTGAACCAGTAGATCGAGGCGTGGGTGAGGAAATTCTCGCGATCGACCATTCTGGCGCCCATGCCGTCGAAGCCGAAGAACAGCTCGGTGTTCCAGGCGAGTTGCCCAACAGGGGAATCGACGAGACCATAGGCGAGCGTGCCCGGCCGCTTCTGCTGGATCGCCTGGTAGCCATTGTATTTGAGGAAACCGTCGAGGTTCTTGAAGCCGTCGAGTTCGAAGGGCGTGAGGCCTTCCATGTCGTCGGGCTTACCCTCTGGGAACGCGAAGATCTGCTGCAGGTGGATGCCAGCGAGGCCTTCGGGATGCAGGACGCCCAGCTCCTTGGTGACGAGGCCGCCGGCGTCGCCACCCTGGGCGCCGTAGCGGGCGTAGCCGATGCCCTTCATCAAGGCGTCCCACGCCCGGGCGATCCGGATCGAGTCCCAGCCGGGCGCGGTGAGCGGCGTCGAAAAGCCATAGCCGGGGAGCGAGGGGATGACGAGGTCGAACGCCAGCGCCGGATCGAGGCCGTGGGCGCGCGGGTCGGTCAGCGGGCCGATGACCTTGATGAATTCATAGACGCTCGAGGGCCAGCCATGGCTGAGGAGGAGCGGAAAGGCGTTCTGTTCCCTGGACTTGATGTGGAGGAAATGGATGGTCTGGCCGTCGATGCGGGTGGTGAACTGCGGGTGGGCGTTGAGCGCTGCCTCGGCCTTCCGCCAGTCGTATGCAGTGCGCCAGTGTTCGGCGAGCTCGCGGATGAATGGCACCGGCTGGCCATGGCTCCAGTCGGTGGTGGTCGGGGCGGGCCAGCGGGTGCCTTCGAGCCGCACCTTGAGATCGTCGATGGCGGCATCAGGAATGGCGATGGTGAAGGGCGAAAACTGCATGACGGGCTCCTCGCTGGGGCGGATCATCCGCCGCAAGGACCATCGCAGGCGCCCCTGACAGACTATGTCAGGACAGCGCGTCGGGCGGCATCGCCTCCCCGGGCATCGCCTCGACCCGGCTGCGCCAGATCGCTTCCCATTCTTTCATCAGCGCCACCCGGCGACGGCCGAAGGTTTCCGCTCCGAGCGTCGCCTCGCGCACCCGGTCGATGCGGAAATTGCGGAAATCCTGGCGCAGCAGGCACCAGGCGGCGATGATCTGCTTGCTCTCGTAGTAGGCGAGCGTCACCGGCCAGACGGCGCGTTCGGTGGTCTGTCCGGCCTCGTCGGCATAGGCGATGTGGAGCGTCTTTTCAGTGCGCATGGACGTGCGCACCAGGCTCAGCAAGGGCTCGGATTCGCGCCCCCACGTCGTGGGCACCGCTCTCAGCCCGGTGGTGCTGATCCGGTCGCGCAGATCGTCGGGCGAAGCGGTGGCGATCTTGGCCAGCGCATTGCGCGCTGCCGCCGCCAGCCCGTCATCGGGACGGCCTTCGACCCAGCGGGCGCCCAAGACCAGCGCCTCGAGTTCCTCGGCCGAAAACATCAGCGGCGGCAGGAAGAAGCCGGGCTTCAGCATATAGCCGACGCCCGCTTCGCCCTCGATCGGGGCGCCGAGGCCGATCAGCGTCTGGATGTCGCGATAGAGCGTGCGTACGGAGACGCCCTGCTCTTCGGCGAGCGCCGAGGCCGTCACCGGCCGGCGGTGCCGGCGCAGCGCGTCCATGACGGAAAATAGCCGTTCAGTCTTGTCCATGCCGGACTAATAGCGCTGGACGCCACAGCGCACCAGCATTGACATTTCGGGATTCGACGAACTATTGTCGAAGTCTCATCGTGGAGACCCGACATGCCGCATCCGCAGCGCAAGACCCATACCCCGAACGGCTTCGGCCATTTCGATATCGCTGGCCCCGAGCTCGCGCCGCTCATGGCGTTCTACACGACGCTGTTCGGCTGGGAGGTGACGCCGCGCGGCCCGGGCTATGCGATGGTGGCAACCCCCGAAGGCGGTCCGAACGGCGCCATGGTCGAGACCGAGGCGGCCTCACTGGTGTTCGGTGTGGTCGTGCCGGACCTTGACAAGGCGCTCGCCCTCGCGACCGACGCCGGCGGCAAGGTGCTGCTGCCCAAGACGGACAATGGCTGGGTCAAGAAAGCCCAGATCGCCGACCCGGCCGGCAATGCGCTGACCCTCATCGAGGGTTAAGCCATCGCGATCGATCTCGATCAGGTGCTGCGGGCCCTGTCGCATCCGGACCGCCGTGCTTTCGTTGCGGCGTGCCGCGACGAAGCACGGGCGGCGGGCGATGTCGCCGAGCTTTCGGCACTGTCGCTCGCAACGGTGTCGGAACACCTCAAGGTGCTGAGAACGTCAGGCCTGCTGGTGCTCGACAAACAGGGACGGAACTGGTTCTACCGGACCGACCCGGCAGTGCTCGACGCCGCCATCGCGGCGCTGCGGCTCTTGCGCTGAAGCGGACGCGGCGTTCTGAAGAACGCCGCTCCAGCCATGACGGTCACGCGATCTCGATGTCGCACCAGTGCGAATACGGCTTGTCCGGCGTCACGATGATGTTGGGGAAATGCGCGTGGTGCAGCGCATCGGGGAACGCCTGGTCCTCGAGGCAGAAGCCTGAGAACTGGCCATAGTGCCTGCCGCCGAGACCGGGGACCGGCACGTTGGTGGTGAGCGCGTTGTAGAACTGCAGTCCAGGCCGGTCGGTCCACAGTTTGAGCGTCAAGTCGCCGCCCGGCGCGGTGACGATGGCGACGGGGTCCTTGAGGTTGCGGCCGGCATCGAGGACGAAATTGCCGTCATAGCCGATGCCCTTGCCGCTCGCGTCGCGCAGCGTTTTGGGCGCGCGGAAGTCGCGCTCAGAGCCGGGCTTGACCTCGAGAATATTGCCGGTCGGGATCAGCTTATCGTCGACCTCGGTATAGGCGCCGGCGGCAAACCAGTAGCGGTGATCGAGCACGTCGTCGGTGGTGCCGAGGTTGAAGTACTGATGCTGGACGAGGCTGACCGGCGTCGCCTTGTCGGTGGTAGCGCCGAGCTCCAGCCGCAGCCGGTTGCCGTCGAGCCGGTAGGTCGCGGTGATCTTGAGCGTGCCCGGAAAGCCCATGGCGCCATCGGGCGAAAGCAGCGTCAGGATCACCGAATTGGTCGCGTCGTCAGCCCTGGCGTCCCAGGCGAGATTGCCGATGCCCTCGGGGCCGCCATGCAGCGTGCTGCCGGCCTCGTTGGCGGGGAGCGCATAGGTCTTGCCGTCGAGGGTGAAGCTCGCCCCGGCAATACGGTTGGCGACGCGGCCGGCAAGCGCGCCCAGATGCGGCGAGTGCTTCGGGTAATCGTCGAACGTGTCAAAACCCAGCACCACGGAGCGCAGACCGCTCTTGGTCGGCACGCGCCAGTCACGCACCACGCCGCCCCAGTTGATGATGTCGACTTCGACGCCGGTGCTCGAGGTCAGCGTGTACTGGTCGACCGACTTGCCCTTGAACGTTCCGAAATTGCTGATCTTGACCACTTCGCTCTCCCTCGAAATCCGGCGCCGATGTAGCCCGGTTTGTGCCCGGCCACCAAGCCGAAAACTGTTGACGCCCGAGCGGGGCCGGCGGCAGGTTCGGGCGGAGCGGAGCAAGGGGCTGGCGGGTGGACGAGGAATTGGACGGCAAACGGGCGACCGTGCACGACGTGGCGCGGACCGCCGGCGTGTCGCTGGCGACCGTCGACCGGGTGCTGAACGCCCGGCCCGGGGTGCGGCCGGAAACGGCAGAAAAGGTCGAAAACGCCATCAAGGCGCTCGATTTCCGCCGGGATCTGTCGGCGTCACTGCTGGCGCGGGCCCGTGACCTCCGGGTGATCTTTCTCATTCCCGACGGCGGCAATGCCTTCATGGAGAGCCTCAGCGCCGCCATCGCCCGGCGCATCCGGGCGACGCGCAACGAGCGGCTGACGCTGTCGATCGGGCAGTATCACGCGCTCGACCCACGGGCGCTGGTCGACCGGCTCGACGGCCTCAGCGGCCGACAGACAGACTGCGCGGTGATCGTCGCGCCCGACGATCCAGCGGTCACCAAGGCAATCGACGCCGCGACGCGCCGCGGCATTGCGGTGATCACCCTGGTGTCGGACCTGCCCGGCTCGGCCCGGCGCCATTTCGTCGGCATCGACAACCAGGCAGCAGGGCGAAGCGCGGCGTCGCTGCTCGGCCGCTTTTGCTCCAAGGGGACCATCGGGATCATCGCCGGATCGATGGCGCTGCGCGACCACCGCGAACGCTTCGAGGGCTTTGCGGGGGTGCTGGGCCGGGAATTCCCGCAGCTCAGGCTGCTCGGGCCGGCCGAAGGGTTCGACGACGACGTGGCGACCGAGGCCGCGGTGCTCAAACTGCTCGAGTTCGAGGACCTCGCGGGCATCTACAATGCGGGCGCCGGCAATGCCGGTCTGGTCTCGGCACTCGGCAAGACGCACCGGGCGGGCAACATCCGGGTGGTCGCGCACGAATTGACCGATACCACCCGCGACGCCCTGCTGGCGGGCACGCTGGACGTGGTGCTCGACCAGAATCCGGACGGCGAAATCCGCGCTGCGATCGCCGCGGCCCGGCAGGTGGCGCTGTCGCCCGACGCCGAGATCCACTCGGACCCCATTGAAATCGGGATTTTCCTG
>JANXSI010000550.1 GCA_025352765.1 Devosia sp.
GAGCGAGAACTTCTTCATGCGCGACTTCCTCTATTCCGAAATCTCGGCCTTCTACGGCATCCCCAACATCCCGGACGATCCGGATCTCGCGATCCTCGCCGGCCGAAAGCTCTGCGAGGAGGCGCTCGAGCCGCTGAGGGCGCGCTTCGGCCGGATCTCCATCCGCTCGGCCTACCGCAGCCCGGCGGTCAATGCGTACGGTAACGCGCACAACCTCAACTGCGGCAGCAATGACAGCAATTTCGGCGGCCACATCTGGGACCGCCGCACCGCCCATGGCGAGATGGGCGCCTGCGCCACCATCATCGTCCACGCCCTCCTCCCCTGGTACGAGCGCACCGGCGCGTGGGAGCCGCTCGCCTGGTGGATCCACGACCACCTGCCCTACGACACGCTCGAGTTCTTCCCGAAATACGCCGCTTTCAACTACGGCCACGGCGAACGCCAGCGCCGGCACATCCGCAGCTACATCCCGCCCCGCCGCGGCGTCCTGACCAAGGCCGGCATGCCGAATGCCACTGGCGATCACGGCACGGAATATGCAGACTGGCTTTCCAGCCTGGAGCCCACATGACCACCCACACCCTCGTCCCCACCACCTGGTACAATGTCCTCGGCACCTTCCCGCCCGTGCTGACCGTGGAGAGCGGCGACACCGTCGTCACTGAAACAATCGACGCCAATGGCTGGGATAAGTCCGACATTTTGGTGAGTGGCAGCCCCAACCCGATGAACGGCCCGATTGCCGTCGCGGGCGCCGAACCGGGCGACACGCTGAAAGTCGAGATCCTCGCGATGACGCCGATCCGCTCGACCGGCTGGACCCGCGCCGCGCTCGCCGAGAATGTCGTCGACCCCACTTTCGTGCCGGAGCTGCCGCCGCGCGACCGCGCCATCTGGCGGATCGACCGCAACGCGCTGACCGCGACGCTGGAACGGCCGGTGCCCGGCCTCGAACATCTGGTGCTGCCGCTCGAGCCGATGATCGGCTGCTTCGGCGTCGCACCGGCCATTGGCCAGGCGATCTCGACCGCCACCAGCGCCGAGCATGGCGGCAACATGGACTATCGCCGCTTCGGCCCCGGCGCCACCATCTGTTTCCCGGTCGCCGCCCCCGGCGCGCTGTTCTTTCTCGGCGACTGCCACGCCACCCAGGGAGACGGCGAGATCGTCGGCACCGGCATCGAGACCTGCTTCGAGGTGACCGTCCGGCTGACCGTCGAAAAGCACTCGATCGTCTGGCCGCGCGGCGAGACGGCGGACGACATCATCACCATCGGCAACGCCCGCCCGCTCGATCAGGCGCTGCAGCACGCCACCACCGAAATGGTCCGCTGGCTGGGCGAACTCGGCCTCGACGTGCTGGCGGCGAGCCATTTGCTCGGCCAGACCGTGCGCTACGACATCGGCAACGTCTACGACCCGGCCTATACCGTCGCCTGCCGGCTCGACAAGAAATGGCTGCCCAAGCGGCCGTAAGCGACACTGGGGGAGACGAACATGGCCAAACGCATCGCCATCGGGGTGATCGGCTGCGGGTTTTTTGCGCAGAATCATCTCAACGCCTGGGCCGATCTCAAGGCTGCCGGCGCCGACCTCGTAGCCGTCTGCGACACCGACCCGGTAAGGGCCAGAGCGGCCGCGGAAAAGTTCGGCGTGCCGCGCTGGTACACCGACGCCGAAACGATGTTCGCCAAGGAGCAGCTCGGGCTCGTCGATATCGCCACGCAGATGCGCGGCCATCTGCCACTGGTGAAGCTCGCGCTCGGCCACGGTGTCCCGACCATCGTCCAGAAGCCGTTCGGCCAGGACATCGGTGAGGTCCGCGAGATGCTGGCGGCGTCAGCGGCCACGAACCTCTTTCTCGCCGTGCACGAGAATTTTCGCTACCAGCGACCCTTGCTGAAGGTCGCCGAAACCATCGCCTCGGGCGCCATCGGGACGCCCAATTGGGCCCGCATCAGCTTTCGCACCGGCTACGACATCTATACCGGCCAACCTTATCTGGCGAGAGAACAGCGCTTCGTCCTCATCGACCTCGGCGTCCACGTTCTCGACATCGCGCGGGTGCTGCTCGGCGAGGTCGAGCACCTCACCGCCGAACTGCAGCGCCGCAACCCCATCGCCGCCGGCGAGGACACCGCGACCATGCTGCTCCGCCACACCTCCGGCGCCGTCTCGGTGGTCGAATGCACCTATTCGTCGCGTCGCCTGCCCGACAGCTTTCCCGAAACCCTGGTCGAGGTCGAAGGCGACAGGGGCGCCATCGCCTCGCGCGTCGGCAGCAAGGTCGAGGTCACCAGCAATGGCGTGCTGCAGGCCTTCGACGAGGATCCGGTCGTCCATCCCTGGGCCGAACGGCCCTGGCACGTGGCGCAGGACAGCGTGCTGACCACCTGCCGCCACATGCTCGAAGCGGTGCAGGCCGGCCGCCCCGCCGCGACCTCGGCGGCCGACAACTTTAAGACCTTTGCGCTGGTCGAGGCCGCCTATGAGGCGGCCGGCAAGGTTCGTCCGGTCTCGGGCTGAGCGGCCTCAGCCGCCGATCTTGCCGCCCAGTTCGCCCTCGATGTGGGCGCGGATGATCTCGTCCATGCTGGCGTCAGCGACGAAGCCCAGCGACAGCGCCCGCTTGGTATCGAAATTGCGCGCCCAGCCGTCGACGATCTTGATGATCGTCTCGTTGGGCTCCTCGCGGATCAGGGCCACCGCCTTGTCGCCGGCGATCCGCCGCAGCGCCTCGATCTCTTCGCCCACCGTTGCCGACAGGCCCGGCGCCGACACCGTCCGCCGCCAGCCGAGCCGGCTGGTGTCCATGGTCGCGGCGTGCAGCAGGAAGCCCACGGCAGCGCGCGGGCTCGCGAACCAGTGTCGGACATCGCGGCTGACGGGAAGCACGGCTTCCTTGCCGCTCAGCGGCTCACGCAGGATGTTCGAGAAAAAGCTCGATGCCGCCAGGTTCGGCTTGCCCGGCCGCACCACGATCGTCGGCAGGCGGATGCCGACGCCGTCGAGGAAGCCGCGCCGCGAATAGTCGTTGAGCAGCAGCTCACCGATCGCCTTCTGCGTGCCGTAGCTGGTGAGCGGGGTCGAAAAGAACTCGTCGCCGATGGCGTCCGGGAACGGCGCGCCGAACACTGCGATCGAGGAGGTGAACACCAGCCGCGGCTTGTACGGCGCCTTGGCGCCCTCGAGCCGGATCGCCTCGAGCAGAAAACGCGTGCCGTCGAGATTGATGCGGTAGCCCTTCTCGAAATCGGCCTCCGCCTCGCCCGACACGATCGCCGCGAGGTGAAAGATCAGGTCCGGCCGCTTGCCGACGAGCCTTGCGGAGACCGCCGCGTCGCTGACGTCGACCGCCAGCGTCTCGACCGCGCCCGCAAACGCCGGGGTTTCGGCGGCCACGATATCGGCCAGCGTCAGCCGTTCGATCGGCTTGCCG
>JANXSI010000683.1 GCA_025352765.1 Devosia sp.
GTGATCTCGAAATTGATGCGGAACGAGCGGTTGTCGAAGTTCACCGTGCCAACGCCGGCAATGCTGTCGTCGACCAGAATGACTTTCTGGTGCAGGAAGCCGCGCTTGGGATAGCGGTAGACATCGATGCCGTGGCGGACCATGCGGCTGGCATAGGCGATGCTCGCCAGCCAGACGATGCGGTGATCGGGCTTTTCCGGGATCAGGATGCGCACGTCGACGCCGCGCATCTGGGCTGCGAACAGCGCCGTCTCCATCGACACGTCCGGCACGAAATAGGGCGACACGATCCACAGACGTTTCTGCGACTGACCAATGACGTCGTCGAAGGCGATGGCGCAGCTCTCGAGTTCGTCGGCGGGGCCGGTCGGCATGATCAGCACCGACTGGTCGCCGGCGATCTCGGTCGAGGTGGGCAGCCCTGTCAGCTCTTCGTCGGTCGCCCACTGCCAGTCCTCGCGGAAGCTGAGCTCGGCGGCCAGCACCGCGGGACCCTTCAGCCGCACATGGGTATCGCGCCAGTGCCCAAACTTTTTCGAGCGCCCCATGTATTCGTCGCCGACGTTAAGCCCGCCGATCCAGGCTTCCTTGCCGTCGACGACCACCACCTTGCGGTGGTTGCGGTACTGGATGCGGGTCGGGCCCAGCATGCGCAGGAAGCGGTGCTGGTGGTTGAAGCCGCTGACCTTGATGCCAGCGTCGCGCAGGCGCTGCTTGTAGGCGCTCGGCAGCCAGAAACAGCCGACGTCGTCGTAGAGCAGATAGACCGCGACCCCGGCCTGGGCGCGTTCGATCAGCGCCTCGGCGAACTGCTTGCCCAGATCGTCGTCGTGGATGATGTAGAACTGGACCAGCAGCACCTTTTCGGCGCGCTTGATGCCTTCGAAGATCGACGCGAAAGTCGCCTCGCCGTCGATCAGCAGTTCGACGTCGTTGCCGGTGAGAAACGGCAGCTGCGAGACCTTGGCGAGGACTGGCCATTCCTCGGTCGTCGGCTGATCGAGGATCTTGGTCTTCGCCGCGCGGGCCTTGCGCAGCACGCGGCCGGAATGGGTTTGCACCGCCGCATAGTCGTCGAACAGTTTCAGCCCGAAAATCGCGTAGATCACCGTCACCGGAAAGGGCAGCGTCAACAGCGAGACGATCCAGGCGATCGAGCCCTGCGAGGTGCGCGAGTGGATGATCTCGGAATAAACGAAGCCAATGGCGAGGGTGAAGTTGGCGGCGTACAGCCAATAGACGATCCCCTGATTGGGGATCAGCTGGGTAAGCCAGGACTCGAGAGTCAGCATCAGGCGGGATCGGCTTCCAGGACGGAGCGCCAGTCTACAGTCTGTGACGTCTGAAGCCAATGCGGCACGGGCAATCCCTTCGCGCTCAGGAACTGGGGGCTGAACAGCTTGCTCTGGTAACGGTTCCCGTAGTCACAAAGAATCGTGACGATGGTCTTGCCGGGGCCGAGATCGCGCGCCAGCCGCACCGCGCCCGCGACGTTGATGCCGGACGATCCGCCAAGACAAAGGCCCTCATGCTCGAGCAGGTCGAAGACGTAGGGCAGGGCCTCGCTGTCGGGGATCTGGTAGGCCCGGTCGACCTCGACGCCTTCGAGATTGGCGGTGATGCGGCCCTGGCCGATGCCTTCGGTGATCGAACTGCCCTCCGACTTCAGTTCGCCATGCGCATAATAGTTGTAGAGCGCGGCGCCCTCGGGATCGGCGATGCCGATCTGGATGTCCTTGTTGCGCGCCTTGAGCGCCATCGACACGCCGCCCAGCGTGCCGCCAGAGCCGACGGCGCAGATGAAGCCGTCAACCTTCCCGCCGGTCTGCTCCCAGATCTCGGGACCCGTGGTCTCGATGTGGGCCCGCCGGTTGGCGACGTTGTCGAACTGATTGGCCCAGAAGGCACCGCCCGGCAGTTCCGCCGCGAGCTTCTGCGCCAGCCGGCCGGAGAGTTTTACGTAGTTGTTGGGGTTCTTGTAGGGCTTGGCGGGGACTTCGATGAGCTCGGCGCCATAGAGGCGGAGCGCGTCCTTCTTTTCCTGGCTCTGGGTCTCGGGAATGACGATGACGGTCTTGAAGCCCATCGCGTCGGCGACCATCGCAAGCCCGATGCCGGTGTTGCCCGCCGTCCCCTCGACGATGGTGCCGCCGGGCTTCAGCAGGCCCTTTTCCACTGCATCGCGGACGATGAACAAAGCCGCGCGGTCCTTCACCGACTGACCCGGATTGAGGAACTCGGCCTTGCCCCAGATGTCGCATCCCGTGGCGTCGGAGACGCGGTTGAGCCGGATCAGTGGCGTGTTGCCGATGGCGGAAAGGACGTCGGGGTGCTTGGTCATAGGCAAAGGGTCCAATTTTGGCGCGATCCTAAGGAGCGCGGGAGCACCGAACAAGCGCACAAACCCCGAAACGGTAAGGCATTTTAGCCCTCGTACCTGGACGGGAATGAACGGCTCATGCGGGGCCCTTTGCCGGAACGCACGCCCTCGGCGCGCGACCGCTTGTGCATGGACGGGGAGGGTTCCGCCCCCCTAAGGTCGGCCACCTGATTCACTACCCTCGCCTGGAGCCTCGCGATGAGCGCCCTCAACATCGTCGCGATCGGATGGACGCTCCTCGCCCTCGCGGTGTTTCCGACGCAGTTTTTCGTCACGGCCCCCTACGGCCGGCATACCCGCACCGACTGGGGGCCATTGATCTCCAACCGTCTGGGCTGGTGCCTGATGGAACTGGTATCGCTAGTGGTGTTTGGCGGGCTCTTCCTCGCCGGCCCCGCCCCCAAGACGGCACCGATGTGGGTGTTCTTCGCGTTGTGGACAGCGCACTACATCAACCGCAGCCTGATTTTTCCCTGGCGCACCCATACCAAGGGCAAGACCATGCCGCTCGCCATCGTCGGCAGCGCGGCTGGCTTCAACATCGTCAACGGCACGCTGAACGGGCTCTATCTCGGCTGGTCCAGCGAGACCTATCCGGCGGCCTGGCTCACCGACCCGCGGTTCATCGTCGGGCTCGTGGTGTTCGCTGCCGGCGCCGCCATCAACAGCTGGGCCGACAACCGCCTGATCGGCCTCCGCTCGGGCGGACGACAGGGGTACTCGATCCCGCGCGGCGGCCTGTTCGAGCGGGTTTCGTGCCCCAATCTGATGGGCGAGATCGTGCAATGGTCGGGCTTTGCGCTGATGTGCTGGAACCTGCCGGCGTTGAGCTTTGCGGTGTGGACCGCCGCCAATCTCATTCCGCGCGCCGTCAGCCATCACGCTTGGTATCGCCGGACTTTCGCGGACTATCCGGCAAACCGCCGCGCGGTCATTCCGGGCGTCCTCTGATTTGACGCAAGGGTGCGGAGCCAATCGCGTCCGCACGTCGTTGCTGCGGGGGGCCGGCGACGCCCCGACAGGTAAGGGATTTTGGGATGCGCAGGATTATCTTGGTGGCTCTTCTGGCTCTGGTGTCGGCGACATCCGCCGGTGCGCAGGAATGGCAGTACGAGGACCAGGGCGTGCCGATCGCCTATTTCGACAACGGCGCTGCACAGTTCCAGTTTGCCTGCCGCGGCGGCGATCTCACGATGGGTTTTTGGGTCCGGGTCCCGCACTCGCAGGTCGCCGGCGCAAAGTCGCTGAACATCGCGATCACTCCTGATCCTGCCAAGGGCGCGTCGCCGTCGGCTCTGGCCGGTGCCAGTTTCGCCCAGGACATGCCGCTGATCCACAGCGACGGGACCTCGATGATCGTCCGCGGTCCGGTCGCGAGGAGCTGGGCACGGATCGCGCAGGGGGCGACGACCACCATCCGCGTCGCGTACATCCGCAAGCAGGGTAAGGTCGAAGTCTTCGACAGTAACGATTTTGGCGCCAGGGGCTCGTCGGCGGCGATCAGGAAGGTGCTCGATCGCTGCGGCTGAGGGGCAGGGCCCCCGGCCGGCGAGAGCAACCAACCGGCCACCCAGCCCGCAAGATGGGGATTTGACTGGGCGACCGGCCGGTCTGCAAAACCAACCTCCCAACGCCCGATGGGTTCCAACGTGCGGCGATCGGGGAGATCAGTGCCGCAGGATTTTCTCCATGGCCTTGCCCTTGGCCAGTTCGTCGACCAGTTTGTCGAGATAGCGGATCTCGCGCATGGTGGGCTCCTCGATATTCTCGACGCGAACCCCGCAGACGACACCTGTGATCAGCGCGCGGGCGGGATTGAGCTTCGGGGCCCGCGCGAAGAAATCCTCGAAGCTGGTGTTGTTTTCGAGTTCGGCGGCGAGCGTCGACGGGGTATGGCCGGTCAGCCACGAGATGACTTCGTCGACCTCCGCCCGGCTGCGCCCCTTGCGCTCGGCCTTGGCCACATAGAGCGGATAGACGCTCGCAACGCTGACCGAGTAGATGCGATGCTTGGTGCTGTTCACGCCGCCTTCCTTTGACCTGGGATGGTGGGGAGCGGGCCGGCTCGTCGAGCCCCGAGTTAGTAGAGGGTCTTCTTGTACTCGACTTCGAGATCTTCATCTATCTTGCGCATCGCGTCCGCATCTTCCGGCGCGCCGGTCGTCTGATCGAGGATGATCTTGGAAAGCGACGGCATGTCCCGGCGGTCCTGAAAGTGCTCCGGGTCCCACAAGTGGGAACGCCGGAAGGCCTTGGCGCAATGCAAGAAGACTTCGCTGACCCGAACCACGATCGCCAGCTTGGGGCGTCGATCGTTGACTTGCATGGGCTCGAGGATCGCGGGGTCCGTCACGAGGCTCGCCCGTCCATTCACTCGCAGGGTGTCGTCGAACCCCGGAATGATGAACAGCAGGCCAACGCTGGGGTTGGCGACGATGTTGGCCAGGCTGTCGAGGCGGTTGTTGCCGGGGCGATCAGGGATCGCCAGCGTGTGTTGATCGAGGATTTGGACGAATCCCACCGGGTCGCCGCGCGGACTGACGTCGGCCCTCCCATCCCGGTTCTGCGTGCCGATGCAGATGAAAGGCGAGCGCTGGATGAAGGCTTGCGCATACTTGTCGAGGAAGCCCTGGCTCTTGTGGATGGCGAGGGGCGTCTGTGCGTCGAAGAGACCTCGGAGAGCGTCCTCGCTCGTCACGACGAATTCCGGTTTGACCTCGTATGCCATTCGATTGCCCCAGGTTGTACCTCAGGCTCTGAGGTACGTGCCTCACAGTATGCTGGACACCAGCCCCGATCAAGGAGTCGACGCGTCGAGGGGAGGCGACCCAAGAATGGTGGGGCGGGGGCAGTCACCTCCCCCGCGATCCTTCGTCTTCACACTGCTCCGAAAGCCGCCAGCGCGCGCTCGCGCGACGCCTTGAGGTCGACGATCGGCGTGCGTGGCTCTGGGGCCCAACGGCGTACATAGCTGCCATCGGGGTCGAATTTCTCCGCCTGGGTGACCGGGTTGAAGATGCGGAAATAGGGCGCCGCGTCGTTGCCGCAGCCGGCGACCCATTGCCAGTTCCCGGGGTTGCTGGCTTCGTCCGCATCAACCAGGCAGTCCCAGAACCAGGCCTCGCCCAGGCGCCAGTCGAGCAGCAGGTTCTTGGTGAGAAGGGACGCGACCAGCATGCGGACGCGGTTCTGCATGAACCCGGTCTCCCACAGCTCCCGCATGCCGGCGTCGACGATCGGAATGCCGGTCTCGCCGCGCTGCCAGGCGCGCAGGTCGTTGGCGGACGTTCGCCACTCGAGGGCCGCGAACCTCGGTTGCATGGGAACAGTGGCGATGTCGGGCCGGTGGTAGAGCTGGTGGATGTGAAAGTCGCGCCAGGCGAGTTCGGAGAGGAATTTCTGCAGCGCTTCCGAGCGCTCCGGCGCTCGGTCCATCTGCATCCGGGCAGCGTGCCAGACCTGCCGGGCGCTGATCTCGCCAAAGGCCAGATGGGGCGACAGCTTCGATGTGGAGGCGTCCGCCGGAAAGTCGCGACGCTCCGGATACGTGGCGACATCGCCGTCCAGAAACGCCATCAGCCGCTCGCGGGCAGGGGCCTCGCCGATGCTCCAGTGCTGGGCGAGCTTTCGCGCCCAAGCCGGAGTCCTATAAGCGCGATCCACGGTTTGGGGAACGAGCGGCGAGCCCCCTTCGGGCGTCGCGATGGGAGCCGCAATGTCACGCGCCCTCAGCGCGTTCCAGAATGGGGTGAAGACGCCATAGGGAAAGCCCGCCTTGGTCTCGATGTCGAACGGCTCGACCAGCACGTTGCCCGGATAGCTCGTTGCCGAAATACCGTCGTCGGTCAGCCGCTGCTTGATTGCGGCATCGATTTCCCGCTCGGCAGGAGCGTATCGCCGGTTCCACACGACCGCCTGGGCACCGTGACGGGCGACGGCGGCAACGACGGTCGCCTCGGCCGGTCCCTCGAGGGTTTCGAGGCGGATGCCGCGCTTGGCGAGATTATCGGCGAGACTGTTGAGGCTCTGGTGCAGCCACCAGCGCGACGCCGCGCCGCGCTGGCGCAGCGACGGGTCCGTCTCGTTCAGATGGATGGCCACAACGGTGCCGCCGCGCCCGAGTGCGGCGCGCAAGGCAGGGTTGTCGGCGATCCGCAGATCGTTGCGGAGCCAGAGCAGGGTCGTATAGGGCATGAAATGTTTTTGCTCCGATTGGGGAGATACCGGGTCGCGCCGTTGCGAATGCGGCAGGAAACGACACGCCCCTTCCATTGCCGAAAGATACGCGCAAAGCCCGGCGCTGGTTCACCTTTTTGGAAAGCTGTCGCCCTTGCCCGCGCGGCGGCGAAAGCGTATTCCCGCGCGAAATTCTTGTGGACGCCCCCGCGCATGACAGAACACAGCCTTAGCCACCTCAAGGCGCTGGAATCCGAGAGCATCGAGATCTTTCGCGAGGTGGCGGCGAGTTTCGAGCGGCCGGTGATGATGTATTCGATCGGCAAGGACTCGTCCGTCCTGCTGCACCTGGCGCGCAAGGCGTTCTTTCCGAGCCCTGTGCCGTTCCCGGTCCTGCACATCGACACCACCTGGAAGTTCAAGGAAATGATCGCGTTCCGCGATCGTATGGCGCGCGAGCACAACCTCAACCTGATCGTCCACACCAATCCCGAGGGGTTGAAGGCCGGGATCAATCCCTTCGACCACGGCTCGGCCGTGCACACCGACATCATGAAGACGCAGGCGCTGCGGCAGGCGCTCAACGCCGGCAAGTACGACGCAGCGATCGGCGGCGCCCGGCGCGACGAGGAAAAATCGCGCGCCAAGGAGCGCATCTTCTCGCACCGCAACGCGCAGCACGCCTGGGACCCCAAGAACCAGCGGCCGGAGCTCTGGCGCATCTTCAACACGCGTCTCGCGCCGGGCGAGAGCATGCGGGTGTTCCCGATCTCGAACTGGACCGAGCTCGACGTGTGGACCTACATCTACGCCGAAGGGATCGAGATCCCGGAACTCTACTTCGCCCAGATGCGGCCGGTGGTGGAGCGCTCGGGGACGCTGATCATGGTGGACGACGAGCGCTTCCGCTTCGCGCCGGGAGAGACCGCGCACGAGGAAATGGTGCGCTTCAGGACGCTCGGTTGCTACCCGCTGAGCGGCGGCATCCGCTCGACGGCCAGCGATCTGCCGTCGATCATCATGGAGATGCAGGCGTCGCGAACCTCCGAGCGCGAGGGCCGGCTGATCGACAGCGACTCCGTGGGCTCGATGGAAAAGAAGAAGCAGGAGGGGTATTTCTGATGAACGACATCGCCCCCGTCCGCTCCGCCAACACCGATCTCCAACTCTGGCTCGCCCAGCAGACCGACAAGGGCCTGCTGCGGTTTCTGACCTGTGGCTCGGTCGACGACGGCAAGTCGACGCTGATCGGCCGGCTGCTCTATGACAGCCAGCTCGTCCTCGACGACCAGCTTGCCTCGCTGCGCAAGGAAAGCCGCAACCGCATGGTGGGCGAGGAGGGGATCGACTTCTCGCTCCTGGTCGACGGCCTTGCCGCCGAGCGCGAGCAGGGGATCACCATCGACGTCGCCTACCGGTTCTTTTCGACCGACAAGCGCAAATTTATCGTCGCCGACACCCCGGGCCACGAGCAGTACACCCGCAACATGGCGACCGGCGCCAGCAACGCGGACCTCGGTATCGTGCTCATCGACGCGCGCAAGGGCGTCCTGACGCAGACCCGCCGCCACAGCTTCATTCTGAGCCTGATCGGCGTGAAGCACGTCGTGCTGGCGGTCAACAAGATCGACCTCGTCGGCTACGACCAGGGCGTGTTCGACGCGATCGAAGCCGACTACCGCGCCTTCGCCAAGGACCTCGGCTTCGAGACGCTGGTGGCGATCCCCGTGTCGGCGCTCAACGGCGACAACATGCTGACGCCGAGCGCCAAAATGCCGTGGTATCGCGGCCCACAGCTCGTTCCCTATCTCGAGACCGTCGAAGTCGCGTCCGACCGCATCAACCGGCCGATGCGCTATCCGGTGCAGTGGGTGAACCGGCCAAACCTCGATTTCCGAGGCTTTTCCGGTACCGTCGCCTCCGGCGTCGTGCGCACGGGCGATGAGGTGCTGGTCGCCGCGTCGCGCAAACCGGCCGTGATCTCGCGCATCGTCACCATGGACGGCGACATCTCGACGGCGATCGCCGGACAGGCGGTGACGCTGGTTCTCGACCGCGAGGTCGACATCTCGCGCGGCGACATGCTCACCCATCCGGGCGAGACGCCGGAGTATTCCAACCAGTTCCAGGCCCGCATGATCTGGATGAGCGAGGAGTCGGCCTTCCCGGGGCGTTCCTACCTGCTCAAGATCGGTGCGCAGCTTGTTCCCGCAACCATCACCGACCTCAAATTCCGCACCAACGTCAACACGCTGGAGCAGACCGCGGCCAAGACGCTGGAGCTCAACGAAGTCGGTACGCTAACCATCGCGACCGACAAGCCGATCGCCTTCGATTCCTACGCCAGCAACCCGCTGACCGGCGCGTTCATCCTGATCGACCGCATCTCGAACGCGACGCTGGGCGCCGGCGTGATCGATTTCGGCCTCAGGCGGGCGCAGAATCTCAGC
>JANXSI010000687.1 GCA_025352765.1 Devosia sp.
GTAAAGGGGAGGGAGCGCCGGCTGCAAAGTCGGGACCCTCCTCCCGCTTGCGGGGCAAGGTGGCACGCGAAGATCCTGGACGGCGCTGGTTCAGATCCGAGCAGCCAGACGGCCCGGTCCGGTCAGTCGCCTTCGCCGTCGCCGCTGTCGTCCTTGCCGCTCTTGCTCTTGCCCTTGCCGCTGTTGTCTTCGCTGTTCCCGCTGTCTTCGCCGGAATTGCCATTGCCGTTGCTGCCGGCGGTTGCCGACTTGCCTTTGCCCGAGGACTCACCGGGGCCGTTGTCCAAGGACTCGCCGGAGCCGTTGTCGGAGACGACGACGTCGCCGTGCACGTCGACGATCGGTGCGATCGTTCCGCCTCCCGCGACCGTCATGCCCTGCCCCTTGCGCATGTCCATCGCGGCGGACTGGCCAACCGCCAGCATGACGCGGGTGTGCTCGTGGGAGTCCTCCACCTCGACATGGCCGCGGCGAACCTTGACCCAGGCGGTGGAGCGCCCGGAAGCGACGACGAAGCGCGTGCCCTTGACCACGGCGGCAAGAAACGGTGTCACCACCGCGAAATGCTGCACATCGCGCACCTCGGCCTCGACCGAGACAACACCAAAATCCTGCTTGACCGTCGTGTACGGCTTGGCGCCGCCCTTGTCGAAAATGCGAACCTGCGAGTTGGGATCGAGACTGACCGTTTCGGCCCCGCGCGTCAGTTCGACCATGCCGTTGGGCGCGGTGCGCACGAAGCGGCTGTCGGGCACGATGTCGCCGCGCTTGAGCGGTTGCCACTGCTGGTCGACGAACTGCAGGACGGTCCCGCGAAGCTTGGTCGCGACCCAGTCGTCGGCAAACGCCAGCGACGTGAAGGAGATCAGCGAGAGAGCAAGACCTGCGAACAGTCCTTGGCGGAAGTTGAACATCATCGAACCGGCAGGGTCGTCCTTCTGAATACTTGGCTTGATTGTACGATCAATGACCGACGGGGGTTAGCGATGGCCGAAGCGGAATGGCGAATTTCCGGTTAACTGCCAAAATGTTACCGGGTAAGACGACATCTCGCAGGGCGCAAAAAAAGCGGCGACCCGAGGGTCGCCGCGAGGCTGGAGGTCAGTCGGCTTAGGCGTCAGGCAACACGTTCCTGCCCTTCCACCCGGCGGCGGAAGGCATGGGTGCGCCACAACTCGAAAATGCCCTGGGCCTCTTCGGTGGTGAGCGCCTCGAAGCGGCTGCGGACATTGCTCTTGTCGGCCTCGGTCGGCAGATCCCGCCACGGCATGGTCGCGACCAGTGCCTCGAACAGATCCGGCGACAGGCCGAGCGCACGCAGCGCCACGGTAACCGCGACGTAGTCCTGCGCGGCGAGCCATTTGACGAAGACTTCCGGCGAGACGTTGAGCATGACGGTCAGCGCCGCAGCCGAGTGGTGACCGTAGCCGAAGCGCGCAAAGCGGCTGAGGGCCCGATCGTCGAGCTGGCGGCGATCGCTGAGCGCCTTGACCTGATTGTAGGCGAGCTTCCATTCCTGGCTCGAAAAGCCGGCACGGTTGCGCATGCGGTTATAGACCACGGCGTTGATCTTGCCCGCGGTGACCGGGTCGAGCGACCTGCTGGAGCTGTTGCCCAGCATGTCGAGAACCTTCTGGCCGGCCTCGCCGATCGGTGCGCGCAGGGCGCTCCAGTCCAGATCGGTGCGGCCACGCAGATTGCTGGCGAGCGCACTGTCGGTCGAGGCGCGGCTGATCAGCTTTTCCATCGTCTCGCGGCCCAACTCGGCGGTCTTGTTGTTGACCAGCCGCGTGACCGAACTGGTCCCGCCGTGCTCGACGATGGCATCGCCGACGCGCTCGGGGACATTGGTCCGGCCGGCGATCGCCACGCGATGCTCTTCGGACTGCTTGGTGACGATCTCGATGAGGTCGTCGTCGCTGAGCACGTTGGAGAACTCGAGCAGCGGCGCCGCGACTTCGATGGTATCGTTGGCCAGCTTGTTGACGACGTTGCCCGGCGCCCGATCGAGCGGCGCCAACAGCTTGGCCACATGGGTACGCGCTTCGACTTCGACCAGCGCTGCAAGCTGGCAGAGCACCTCGTCATACTGTGCGACCTGCTCGTCGTCACAGCGATCGGAGACATAGGAATACAGCTGCGCCATATTTCGGAACAGCTGGTCACGTTCCAGGATGTTGGCATCGCCGTTCAGGACCCTGAAGGTCGAGAAGGCGCGCTGACCATCTTCCAGTTCGAGAGACATTTGAAAACTCCCCGGCTTACGCCACTACCTCACGACAGTGTCATGCCGGCGCCAGCGCGGGCTGAAAGCATCCGAGCGCAATTGACTAAAGTTTTATCGACTTCTTGGTCGTGAAAAAGGGCCGGGGCGCGTCTGCGCCACCGGCCCTCGAGCGGGGAAAACCCGGGAGATCAAGCGAGCTCGAACCGGTCGGCGTTCATCACCTTGGTCCAGGCGGCCACGAAGTCGGCAACGAACTTTTGCTGCGAGTCGCTCTGCCCGTAGACCTCGGCCAGCGCCCGCAGCTGCGAGTGCGAGCCAAAGATCAGGTCGACGCGGGTCGCCGTCCACTTGACCTCGTTGGTCTTGCGGTCGCGGCCCTCATAGACCCCGTCGGTCCCGGCGGACGGCTGCCAGAGCGTCCCCATGTCGAGCAGATTGACGAAGAAGTCGTTGGTCAGCGTC
>JANXSI010000708.1 GCA_025352765.1 Devosia sp.
TCGACCACGTCCATGGTGCGCTGGTCGGTGACGCGCAGCCCGCCCTCGAACTTGCTCTCGATCCCGAGGCTCTTCAGCATCGAGGCGATCTGCGGCCCGCCGCCATGCACCACGATCGGGTTGACCTTGGATTGCTTGAGCAGCGCGATGTCGCGGGCAAAACCACGCCCGAGCGCGATGTCGCCCATGGCGTGGCCGCCGTATTTCACCACGACTGTCTTGCCCTCGTAACGCTGCATGTATGGCAGCGCTTGCGACAGGATCGCGGCGTCTCTGGAAAAGGACTCGATATCTGGCATCTTGCGCTTTGAGGTCATGTTGGGCGGAGGGTATAAAGCATTCAGCGTGGCGGAAAAGCGGTTTTACGCCAGAGGCGCGCATCGTTGCCGGGGATAGGCAGAAATGCATCGGCAGGGTACGCTGCAGCACCATGGCCAGCGACATCGCCGACATCTCGCATCTGATCGCCCGCTGCGCGCTTCGCGACCGGCAGGCATTCCGCGACCTTTACACCCGCACCAGCTCGAAACTGTTCGGCGTGACCCTGCGTATCTTAAGAGACCGCGCTGAAGCCGAAGAGGCCCTGCAGGAGGTTTACGTCAAGATCTGGCAGCGCGCCGACCGCTATGTCGCCGGCGGCTACAGCCCGATCTCGTGGCTGGTCGCGGTCGCCCGCAACCATTCGCTCGACCTTCTGAGGGCCCGCAAGCCGCAGGGCGACGATATCGATCTGGCGCTCGATGTGGCCGATGCGCAGCCCAACCCCGAACAGGCGGAAGCCAACCGCGGCGAACGGGCTCGCATCGACCACTGCCTGGGCCAGCTCGAAGCCGACAAGGCCGACGCCGTTCGCGGCGCCTATCTCGACGGCTTCAGTTACGAAGAATTGTCGGAGCGCCACAAGGTGCCCCTCAACACCATGCGAACCTGGCTGCGCCGCAGCCTGTTGAAACTGCGAGAGTGCCTGTCTCAATGAGCGACGAAGCCAACATGTCTGGCGCTGACGAGGATGGCTTCCTCGTCGCAGAATATGCGCTCGGGCTGCTGGCGCCGGCCGAGCACGCAGCGCTCGCGGAGCGGTTGCGGCGCGAGCCGGCGCTGCGCGCCGACTTGAGCTTCTGGGAGACCCGCCTGTCGAGCCTCGATAGCGAGTTTGCCGAGACGCCGGCTCCGGCCGCGGTCTGGAACCGGCTTGAAAAGCGCTTGTTCGGCACCGCCGCCAGCACCGGCTTCTGGAATTCGCTCGCGCTCTGGCGCGGGCTCGCCGGAGCCGCGGCCGCCGTCGCCGTGGTTGCGATTGGCGTCAACGTCATGACCCCGCGCGGCGTCGACCCGAAGCTTTTTGCCAGCCAACTGGTGGCCGCCATTCAGGCCAACGGCACCGATGTCAGCTTCGTTGCGGTCTATGACCCGACAACGGCCAGCGTCCGGCTGACGGCGCTGTCTGGCTCGGCCGTCCCGGAAAAGGATTTCGAGCTCTGGGCCATCGAGGGCAGCAACGCGCCGGTGTCGATGGGCGTGGTGCCGGTCAATGGTAAGATCCAGGTCAAGATCCCCGCCGCTGCCCTCAGCGGCTTCGGCGAAGGCACCATTCTGGCAGTAACGCTTGAGCAAAAGGGCGGCTCGCCGGACGGCAGGCCGAAGGGCGAAATCGTCGCCAAGGGTCTAACGACGGCGATCTAGCGGGCTGTCCCTGACACGCCTTCGGCTGCCTCGACCAGCGGCACGGCGGCCGTTTCGAACAGACCCCTGGTCGGCCCGTCAGCGTGATGACAGGAGCAGCCGAGGGTCACTGCTTTCGCCCGCAGCGGCACTGCGGCCTGCGGCAGGTCTCATGAACTTCCGAGGTAACGCCTCGTCATTAGCGCTTGGTTAGCCCGTGGCTTTTCTGTTTGGCCGAAAATATCCTAGGCTCTGTCCGAATGGCAGCTCGAGCCGCGTCAGTGTTGCAGAGCCGGATGATCCGCCTCAGCAACCAAGGACAGGGACCCAAAATGCAATACATGCTGATGTTTTATGAAAACGAAGCCGAGGTCGCCGCCCAGCGCGACAACGCCGAACGTGCAGGACCCTATTGGGACGCCTGGAACGCGTATATGGGTGCGCTGTACCCGACAGGCATCGTCCTCAAAGGCGACGCGCTTCTGCCCCCTTCGGCGGCAACCTCGGTGCGGCTCGAAGGCGGCAACCGCCTGGTGCAGGACGGACCAGTGGCGGTTACCAAGGAGCAGCTGGCCGGCTATGTCGTGATCGAGGTACCGGACCTCGATGCGGCGCTGTCCTGGGCGGCGCGCTGCCCTGCGGCTACCTACGGGGCAGTCGAAGTGCGCCCCGTGCTGGATCTTTCCAATCAAGGCTAAGCGGTGGACGGCAGCCTTCAAGAACACGGGCGGCGGGCGGCGGAGAACGCTGCCCGAACCTCCTATGGGCGCCTCCTTGCGTATCTCGCGCGAGCATGGCGCGACGTGGCGGCGGCCGAAGATGCGCTTGCGGAGGCCTTTGCCCAAGCGCTCGACACCTGGACCTCGAAAGGGGTGCCGGCCAACCCCGATGCCTGGCTGATGGTAACGGCGCGAAACCGGCTGCGCGATGGCGTGCGGGCGCGGAAAACACGCGAACAAATGGCTAACAGCCTCGTGGTGCTCGCGCCGACCGAAACCGAGGACATGCCCACAATTGGCGACAAGCGGCTGGAACTAATGTTTGTGTGCGGCCACCCGGCAATCGATGCTGCCGCGCGCACGCCGCTGATGCTGCAAACCGTGCTCGGGCTGACGGCCGAGCGCATCGCCTCGTCGTTCCTGGTTTCGCCCGATACGATGGGGCGCCGGTTGAGCCGGGCCAAGGCGCGGATCAAGGACACCGGTATTACTTTCGAAGTGCCGGCAGAAGACGAGCTGGGCGAGCGCATGGGCAATGTGCTCGAAGCCATCTATGCAGCCTATGGGCAGGGCTGGGACAGCACGGGCAGCGACGACCAGACGCGCAAGGGTCTAACCGACGAGGCAATCTGGCTGGCGCGGGTGCTGGTGGAACTGCGGCCGGAGGATGCCGAGGCGCTGGGGCTTCTGGCGCTGATGCTGTTTTGCGAAAGCCGAAGCGCCGCGCGGCGGGTAGATGGCCACTATGTGCCGCTAGCCGACCAGGATACCGCGCTCTGGAATTTGCCGATGGCACGCGAGGCCGAGGAAAAACTGCGGACAGCCGGCGGGCTCAAGCAGCCGGGGCGCTTCCAGCTGGAGGCGGCGATCCAGTCGGTGCTGGTGCAATCGCGCTGGACGGGCGCGGATATGCGCCTGCCGACGTGGACGCTGCATGGGCTATTGGCGCAGAGAGCCCCCACGATCGGCAATCTGGTGGGGCTGGCTGCAGCCTCGGCCCAGGTGCATGGCCCTGAAGCGGGCCTCGATGAACTGGCGCAGCTGCCCGAAGCTGTGACGGGTGACTATCAGCCGTTCTGGGCTCTCAAGGCGCAATTGCTGCAGCAGCTGGGCGCCGACAAACAAGCCACCGCAACGGCTTTCAGGCGGGCCATCGGCTTGACGGAGGATCGGGCTGTGCGCGCATATCTCATTGGCAAGTCAACGCAACCGGCTGGTTGAGCAACGGGCAGGCGATGAGTTCTTGCTCATCGGGTTCCAGGGTTGGTCGAGCGGCTGCTGTTGGCGCGCAAGGCGGTCGCCCGCGCTGAGTGGTGAGGGAGGCGCCTAGCCCGAACAAAGTTGTCGGACTGGCAAGTCCCGCCCCAAGCTTTTGCTACCCACCGCCGTCTCACTGTTGTGTCCGAACGACACGTCCGCGAAGGGGACCGGCGGGGAATGGGGCTCGGCGATCATAGCCGATCGATCCCTGCCGGCCCGGCGCGGAATGTTCACACGCAAAGTGAGCCTTTACGGCGGTCGGTTGGTGCCGGATCTGTGCTCCAGACATAATTCTTTGTGAACGAATTTTCCGAAACTGCGACGGGCGACCTTCCGTAACTCCGCTTGTCTCAACCGGAACATACCGGTCCCAAAGGAAGGAAGTCATTCCATGAAACTCAATCTTCTCCGCGCTGCTGCCGTTGGCGCCGTTCTCTCCATCTCCGCTCTCTCGACCGGCTATGCCCTGGCCGAAAACCCGATGGTCGGCGGCGCGCCGATGCTCGAGACCAAGAACATCATCGAAAACGCCGTGAACTCGGCTGACCACACCACGCTCGTCGCCGCCGTCAAGGCCGCCGGCCTCGTCGAGACGCTGTCGGGCCCCGGCCCCTTCACCGTTTTCGCCCCGACCAACGAAGCCTTTGCCGCTCTCCCGGCCGGCACCGTCGACAACTTGCTGAAGCCCGAGAACAAGGCCACGCTGGTCAAGATCCTCACCTGCCACGTCATTGCCGCCAAGGCGCTCTCGACCGATGTGGCCGCGATGGTCAAGGCCGATGGTGGTATGCACGTCGTCGACACCGTCGGCGGTTGCAAGCTGACCCTCAAGGTCGATGGCGACAAGGTCACCGTCACCGATGAAGCCGGCGGCGTTGCCACCGTGACCGTCGCCGACGTCATCCAGTCGAACGGCGTGATCCACGTCATCGACAAGGTCCTGCTGCCCAAGATGTGATTGAAAATGTGTTCGGGTCACAACCCGGACACATGCAATTGAGCGGCGCGTGTCCTATCTTGCGGTAGGATGCGCGCCAAGCTTTTTGGAGGACGACATGGCCAGACTGGATCGACGTTCATTGCTGCTGGGTGGGACGGCTTTGGCGGCCATCGCCGTACTGCCCTTCGGTGCGCGGCTCCTCAGCACCGCCATCGCCCAGGAAGGAAGCCCGGTTCCGGGCACCTTCGAGGTGACCCACACCGACGACGAGTGGAAGAAGATTCTGGGTGACGACGCCTTCAACATCATGCGGCGCCAAGGCACCGAATATCCCGGCACCTCGCCGCTCCTCAACGAGCATCGCCCGGGCATCTTCGCCTGCGCCGGCTGCGACCTGCCTTTGTTCGACGCCTCGACCAAGTTCGACAGCGGCACCGGTTGGCCGAGCTTCTTCCAGCCGCTGCCCAACGCCGTCGAGACCAACACCGACACCTCGCTGGGCATGACCCGCGACGAGGTGCACTGCCGGCGCTGCGGCGGCCACCTGGGCCACGTCTTCAACGACGGCCCGCAGCCGACCGGCCTGCGCTACTGCATGGACGGTCTGGCGCTGAAGTTCACCCCCAAGGCGGCCTGAGCCTCAACTCTGCCTTGCGTCAAATCCGGCTTGCGCGACACCCTCGCGCACGCCATTTGTTTGGCATGAAACTGACGCTCATTCAGCCCACCGACGTCCCCGAACCGCTCCGCCCGCGCTTTGGCACCTACGCGCCGATGTTCCACCGCATGTTTGCCGACCTCGGCTTCGAGTTCGAATCGGTCCGGCTGAGCGAAGGCGAACCCTTTCCCGATCCGGCGCGGCTCGAGGCCGTGCTGATCACCGGCTCGTCGGCGGGCGTTTACGACAATCATCTGCCATGGATGGAGCCGCTTCGCGCCTTTATCCGTCAGTCATATGCGCGAAATACACCGATGATCGGTATTTGTTTCGGTCACCAGATCATGGCCGACGCGCTGGGCGGCGATGTGCGCAAGTCCGAAAAGGGCTGGGGTCTGGGCCGGCATGTCTATGGCGTGAGGACCCGGCCGGCCCATATCGGCGGCGATCTGCCCGAGTTCGCCATCGCCTGCTCGCACCAGGACCAGGTGATCGCGCCACCTGCCGAGGCCGAGACCTTCCTTGCGTCCGAGTTCACTCCGCATGCGGGGCTCGTCTATCGCAATGGCGCGGCCATCAGCCTGCAGCCGCATCCCGAGTTCGAGGACGATTATGCGCTGGCCCTCGCCGAACTCCGGCGCGGCAGGGCACCCGATGCGGTGATCGACACGGCGCTGGCTTCGGTGTCGCGGCCGAGCGACAGCCGCGAGATGGCCGGCTACCTCGCCGCGTTTCTCAGAGGGTAAGGATCGCCGGCGGCCGTCCGGGCGCCAGGGCTTCGTGCTCGAGCAAAAGAGCTTTGAGCATCCGGCGGCGCGGACCTTCGAGTTCGGTGCGCAGCAGTCGCGTGAAGTCGGCAATGTTGGCCGCCCTGACATACTCACGGATCGTATCGTCGCGCGTGATCATGGCCGTCTCCACCGGAACCAGTAGCCCGGTATGTCAGAAGCCGTACCGAGCCCATTTGGTTCCGCGGCCGACGTAATACAGCCGCCCAGGCACGTCAGCTGTTGACGATGTAGGCGATCTCCGCACGCAGGATATCCATGCCGAACTTGGTTTCGGAGGAAGTGATCACGAGGTCCGGGTGTGCGGCCGGACGCTTGGCGATGGCGGCCTTGGTGGCGGCAATCACAGCGTCGAGTTCGGTGACCGAGGGCTTGTCGGCCTTGGTCAGCACCACCTGGTAGCTGACCGCGGTCTTGTCGAGTTCGTTCATCACCGTCAGGTCGTTGTCCTTGGGGCCGTGCCGGCCGTCGACCAGCACATAGACGCGGCGCAGGTTCGGGCGGCCCGTCAGGTACTGGTGGATGAGCTTGGTCCAGGCCGCCACCTTATCGCGAGGCGCTTGGGCGAAGCCGTAGCCGGGCATGTCGACGATCCTCAGCGGCGACAGCTCGGCTTCGAAGATGTTGAGCTCCTGCGTCCGGCCGGGCGTGTTGGAGGTGCGCGCGAGGTTGGTCGTTCCCGTCAGCGAATTGATCAGCGACGACTTGCCGACGTTCGAACGCCCCGCGAACGCGATTTCTACGCGATCCGTCGGGGGTAAATCAGCGATACGTACGCATCCCTTGATGAAGACAAATGGCCGCGCGAACATCAGGCGGCCGGCTTCAATGTTGAGGTTCTCGTTCATGGCGCTTCTTAAGCGCCAACCGCCCGGCGGTCTATAGCGGGTAGCCGAAGGCGCGTTTTTCGATGCCCAGTTCTGTGAGGCCGCGCGAAAACTCCCCCCAGTTCTTGACCCTAAGTCCAACAGAACGCTCGCGATCCTGCTTCTTGAGGCCTTCGAACGAAAAGCTTGCCGGAACGCGCAGGGTGATGCCGACCTGCGCCGCCGCGGCGGAAAACCGCCGCAGAACGGCTTCGTCGGGCACACTGATATGAGTTTCGTAGCGCAGCACCGGCAGCGGCAGGGCCCGCCGTTCGAGCCAGACCTTCCAGTGCGCGTACCACGCCTCCTGCTCGTCGAGCCAAGTGGCAAACCGCTTTGCCTCGAGCTTGACCTTGACCGGGGTGAGGTCGGTGTCGCGCCAGGCATCGAGCGCGGCAGCCTTGGCGAGCGACACGTAGGCATCGATCTGCCGGCGGACGACGAAGATCGCCCGCATCCCGCTGCGTGCAAGGATCTCTCGCTCCACCAGATCGCGTTGCAGCGCGGTTGTGGCCTTCAGTACAATCAGTGACTTACGCGCCGCCCGTGCCTCCAGTTCGGCGAGGCCGATCTTGCCCCCGGCATCCTGCGGACCGTCAGCAAAAAGGCCGTCGCAGGGTGCGACGGCCTCGAAATTGCGGAGCAGGGCCATGAGGTGACCGGTGCCGGTTCTGGGACCGGTGATCAGCGTGATCCCGTCCATCGGCCTACTCTCAGGTCGAGCTGGCCTTGGGCGCTTTGCGCAGCCCCAGTGAGGTCAGGATGTTGCCGAAGAGGTCAACCTTGGCGCCATGCCGTGCCATGATGAAATACTGCTGGCAGATGGACAGGAAGTTGTTCCAGCTCCAGTAGATCACCAGACCCGCCGGGAACGTCCCAAGCATGAAGGTGAAGATCACCGGCATCCAGTTGAAGATCATGGCCTGCGCCGGATCCGGCGGCGGCGGATTGAGTCGCATCTGCACCCACATCGTGGCGCCCATGATCAGCGGCCAGACGCCCAGATGCGCGAGCCCCCCGACCAGAGGCAGTGCTGTCGGATCCCAGGGGATTAGGCCGAAAAGCGTGAAGATGTTGGTCGGGTCCTGCGCCGCCAGATCCTGAATCCAGCCGAAGAACGGCGCGTGGCGCATGTCGAGGCTGATGAAGATCACCGTGTAGAGCGAAAAGAACACCGGGATCTGGATCAGGACCGGCCAGCAGCCCGAGAGCGGATTGATCTTTTCGCGCTTGTACAGCTCCATCATCGCCTGCTGCTGCGCAGCACGGTCGTCCTTGAAGCGCTCCTGCATCGCCTTCATCTCGGGCTGTACCCGCCGCATCGCTGCCATCGAGGCGTAGGACCTGCTGGCGAGCGGGAAGAACAGCGCTTTGACGATGACCGTCATGGCGAGCATGGCGAGCCCGAAATTGCCGAGGAAGCCGTAGAGGAATTTCAAGAGGAAGAACATCGGCTTGGTGATGAAGAAGAACCAGCCCCAGTCGATCAGCAGATCGAAGCGGTCGAACTTCTTTTCAGTCTCGTAAGAGGCCAGAACCGCCTCTTCCTTGGCGCCAGCGAATACATAGCTGATATCTTGTGCGGTCGCGCCCTTGGCGATCGTGACCGGCGTCGCGCCAACAAAGCTCGTCTGGTATTCGTCAAGGCTGTTGGGCTTGAGATAGGTAAACTGCGCGTTGATCAGCTCACCCGGGGTCGCGACGACCGCAGTTGCCCAGTACTTGTCGGTGAACCCGAGCCAGCCCGTGGTGTTTTCCAGCTTGATCTGCTTGTCGCCCTGGAGGTCGGTGTATTTCTTGGACACTTGGTTGTTCGAGCCGAGGATGCCGACCGGTCCTTCGTGCTGGACGAAGAAGTTCTGCACCTTGGGAGTCCCCTCGCGCACGATGCGCGAGTAGGGGAAAAGCGACACGTCCGCTGCCGATTGGTTCTCGACGGACTGCGTCACGGTGAACAAATAGTGCGCGTCGACCGCGAACGTGCGACGGAAAATCAAGCCGGCGCCATTGTCCCACTTCAGCGTGACAGGCGACGCTTCGGTCAGCTTCGCGTCGGCGGCGCCTTCGACGGCCCATTTTGCATCCTGCGGCGCCGCGAGCTGGCCTGCAGCGGTCGTCCAGCCCTGCTCGATATAATAGCCGTTGGGCACACCTGACGGCGTCAGGAGCGTGATGATCGGCGATTCGGGGTTGGTGGTTTCCCGGTAGTTCTTGAGCTCGAGGTCATCGAGCCGCGCGCCGGTGAGATTGATCGAGCCCTTGAGGGCTGCGGTCTCGATCTGGACCCGGGGGGAAGCCGCAATTGCTGCGGGACGGTCGGCAAACACCTGCGTGCCCGAGGTCGCTGGCGCCGTCGCCGCGGTCGTGCCCGCCGGGGCGGTGGTGCCGTTGGCCGTCGTCGTGGTGGCTAGGCCCGGATTGGCCGCGGCGGCCTGCTCGGCGGCGAGTTGCGCTGCCTGCTGCGCCCGCTGCTGCTGAGGCCCCGCGATGAAGAACTGCCAGCCGAACAACACCGCCACGCTGAGCACAACGGCGAGGATCATATTGCGGTTGGTTTCGTTCATGGTCCTGCGGTCCCGGCGTCACGCGGCTTGGCGTGCACTTTGGCTATGGCGGAAGAAAGGTCGGAGACGACTTTCGAAAAAGGCAGGCTCAACGCCTCTCGGCGGCCGACCAGCACGTAGTCATGTTGGGTCTGAAACTGGTCGCCGCAAGCCCGGGCGGCTGCGCGCAACCGCCGCTTGATGCGGTTGCGCTCGGGCGAATTGCCGACTTTCTTTGTCACGGTGAGGCCAATGCCCGGTTCGAGCTGCTCCACCGCAATAATTTGCAGCGAAAAACCAGTCCGCCCGGCCCGGAGCCCGCGCGCAGCGTTGAGAAACTGCGCCCGCTTGCGGAGGCGCCTTAGAACCACAGGCTGCTTTGGCTCGGCCGTCATGCGGCCTCGTCCTTAGGCTGAGAGCTTCTTGCGGCCCATGGCGCGGCGCAGATTGAGAATCTTGCGGCCGTTCTTGGTCGCCATGCGGGCACGGAAACCGTGGCGGCGGGTGCGCACGAGGACGCTCGGCTGGAAAGTACGTTTCATAGTTTCACACCACGCCGGGCGCGGTCCTCTTAAGTCTGAACTTGCGCTAGATCGCGCCGCGGCGGCAAAGCCAGCAAATGCCGACCCGTTGCACGGGGCA
>JANXSI010000725.1 GCA_025352765.1 Devosia sp.
CCCGGCGCGGGTCAGCAGCGCGAGCATCGCGTCGGGGGTCGGCAGCAGGTCGTAGGGTGTCTTGCCCGCGCCGAACATGCGGGTCGGGCAGGCGGGGAAATACACCACGCGATTGCCGGTCTGGGTGGCGATCGGCACCGGAAAGCCGGTGGTTTTCGGATCGTTGCGCAGTTCTGCTCCGGCGCGGGCTTTTGGCGCCCCCGGTCCTCGGCGCAGCGCCCGGCTCACCCGCGGCGTGCGATCGCCGCTCAGAGCGCGAAGGCCGTTGGCGAGCGCATCGGTCGCACCGTCGCCGATGATGGTGCGGCTCAGCGCCTGTGCGCCGATGCCGAGCTTCAGCCCGGTCTCGACCGCCAGTGTGTGCTCGCCGACGCTATGCGCGGTGCGGCGCTCGCGCTCGGTCCGGCGGCGGGCACGTTCGCCCAAGACCATCGTTCCAGTTTCGATACCGACCGGGCAGCGGCCGGCGCAGACATTACCGGCGGCGCAGGTGAAGAGGCCGGCATATTCGAAGCTCTCGTCCATCGCGGCGAGTTTTGCGTTGTCCTCGCCAGTCTCGCGCAACCGCTGCATCTCGCGGGTGACGACGATGCGCTGGCGCGGGCTGAGGGTCAGCTGATGGCTGGGGCAGGCCGGCTCGCAGAAGCCGCATTCGATGCAGAGGTCGACCACCTTGTCGGCGAGCCGCATCTCCTTGAAGTTCTTGATGTGCACGTTGGGGTCGGCGTTGAGCAGCACGCCCGGGTTGAGCAGTCCCTCGGGATCGAACAGCGCCTTGATGCGCCGCATCAGCAGGTACGCCTTGGTGCCCCATTCGCGCTCGACGAAGGGCGCGATGGCGCGGCCGGTACCATGTTCGGCCTTGAGGCTGCCGCCATACTGTACCGAGACCAGCTCGCTCAGGTCCTTGGAAAACCGGTCGAACTTTTCGGCGATGCCTGGCGCCGACAATTCGTCGCCCATCTGGAAGTGCAGATTGCCGGCCAGCGCATGGCCGAAGATCACCGCGTCTTCATAGCCGTGGTCGTCGAGCAGTTTCCGCAAATCGATGACGAAATCCGCGAGCTTTTCGATCGGCGCCGCGACGTCCTCGGTCAGCATGGTGGTGCCGGGGCGACGGGCCGCTCCGGCCGAGGCGAAGAAACCCTTCCTGATGTCCCACAGCGCGTGCGACTTGTCCTCGTCGGCCGAGAAATCGATGTGCGTCGCGCCCGCTTCGCGAAGGATGGCGACGGCCTTGGCGGTCTCGCTGGCGAGCGTTTCGGCGTCCGGTGCCGTGACGTCGATCAGAATCACCGGTGAGGTCTCGGTGAGGAACGGCACGTAGGGGGCGATCGCTGGCAGGTGCTCGACGGTCGAGATCGCCCGCCGCTCGATGTATTCGGCGGCGGTGACGCCGGTCGTGGTCTGGATGCCGCCATTAGCGAGCCGCGAGATGGCGCTGGCGCAGGAGTGCGGATCGGGGAAGGGGATCAGCCCGGTGACCTTGAACGGATGTTCTGGAATCGTGTTGTAGGTGACTTCCGAAACGAAGCCGAGCGTGCCCTCGGAACCGACGATCAGGTGCACCAGGATGTCGATCGGGTCATGGAAATCGACCAGCGCGTTGATCGAATAGCCGACGGTGTTCTTGATCCGGTATTTCGTGCGGATCAGCTCGACCAGCTCGGGGTCGGCGGTCACCTCGTGGTGGATGTCGTGCAGCGCGGCCAGCAACGGCGCGTGGCTCTTGCGGAAAGCCGCGACCGATTGCGGATCGCCCGAATCGAGCACGGTGCCGTCGGTCAGCATGACACGGAGGCGGTGCAGCGTGTGGTAGGTGTTGTAGGCGACGCCGCAGCACATGCCGGACGAGTTGTTGTTGACGACGCCGCCGATCTTGCAGGTCGCCTGGCTGGCGGGGTCGGGCCCGAGCTTCTTGTTGAGCGGCTTCAGCGCGCGGTTGGCGTTGGCGACGATGACGGCGGGCCCCAGCGTGATGCGGTCGCCGCCCTCGTGGATCACCAGCTTCTTCCAGCCATCGCCAAGGACGCAGAGCACGCCGTCGGTGATCGCCTGGCCGCTCAGCGAGGTGCCGGCAGCCCGAAAGGTCAGCGGCAGGTTTTCGGCGCGGGCCGCCGCGATCACGGCGCGCACCTGGTCCTCGGTGTCGACGATCACCACAGCCGCGGGCACCAGCCGGTACTGGCTGGCATCGCCCGAATAGGCAAAGGTCATAAGCGGATCGGTCATGATCCGGTATTCGGCGAGCACGTCCTTTAGGCGGGCGGCAATCCCCGCCGCTGCGGCGGCACGGCTTACCCCGATGGGGGCCATCTGATTCACGAGCGCAATATCCTTGTCAGCTTGTCTGACACATTAGGATGATTTGCTGCAAAACGGGAGTCGTCATCACGGGGTCACGCCGAGGTCTCGGCGCCATCGTCGACCGGCGCGTCCTCGGGCGTTTCGAGGGTTTCGGGTGCGCCCTTGGCGAACTCGCCCGGCGCGAGCGCCGGCCCGGGGAAGGTGGCGAAGCCGCCGATGCCGCCCAGCAGTTCGTTGACGGCGCGGCCGGCCTGGTCGATGGCGGAGTGGGCATAGGCGTAGGCGCCCGCATCAGCGTTGGCGATGGCGATGCGGCCCCAGCCCTTGCGGGCGGTTTCGATCGGCAGCGGCCCGTCCGGCCAGAAACCGTCCCAGGGCCGCATGTATTCCAGCGAATAGCCATGGCTCCAGCGGTTGAAGGTGATCGCCTCGATGTCGCGGGCGGCATCGAAGCCGCCGTCCTTGAGGGCGCGGTTGAGCAGATCGCGCAGATCGCGCTCCATGTCCTCGAAGCTCAGGGCAGTGAGGGCCTGCCGTCCGGCGGCGGCCTGGTCGCGCGCCGAAACGCCTTTGCTGGGCGTGAGCGGGACGCTCCAGGTGTGAAGCAGCATCGGCTCGGCCGGGTCCTGGGTGAAGCCATAGCTGCCGATCGACACCGGATCGTCGGTGAACACGGCGCGCCAGAAGGCGTTGGGGGCCGAAAAGCCGTCGACCTTGAGCCGGTCGAAGGCCTGCCAGTTGCGCACCAGCACGGTGCCGTAGATCAGCGGCACCTTCACCTGATCGTTGAGAGCCGCGATCTGCGCGTCGCCCAGTTCGTCGGTGATGTGCGGGATGACGCGGCTCCAGCAGGCGAGCACCACCTGCCCGCCGGTCACCGATTTAAGCCGGCCCTTCTCGACATAGGTGAGGGTCACCGATGTGGCGGCGGCGGGATCGCCGTCGTGCTTGACGCGGACCACCGAGGCGCCAAGCCGCAGTCGCACGGGTGCATCGGCGCGGTCGAGCTTGCCGTAGTCGACGGCATTGAGCACCAGGGCTTCTATGCCACTGCCCGGAAGGGCCTCCGGAACGAGGGCCCGCACCAGCGCCCGAGCGACACCCGCATTGCCGTCGGGGAAGTGGTAGATGTAGTCGTCGGTGTCGATCTTTTCGAGCCGGCCGGAGGGCGACATGGTGGGGTAGGGCTTGTCGCCCAGTCTCATGCCATCGAAACCCGGCACACCGATCGCCCAGGCATCGAGCGCGGTGGTGCCCTCGATGCCGATACCGAAATACTCCTCGGTGGCGTTCTGGAAATAGGTCACGAGCTGCACGTCGTAGCCGCAGATCCTGGTCAGAAAGTCGTCGTAGGTGGTCTTTGACAGGAGCTCGAGCTTTTCGTCGAAACTCTTGTCGGCGAGATAGTCG
>JANXSI010000608.1 GCA_025352765.1 Devosia sp.
TGAAGCCGACGCGTCCCTCCGTCCGCAGGGCGTCCGAGTGGATTGCCAGAAGGAACGCCACTGGCGAGGTGAAGATCGAGATCGCGAGAAAGATGTGGCCCATCGCAGCGAGCTTGGGCGACCCGTTGGCAATGAGACTGACGATCGGCCAGCCGAAGGTGGCGAACAGGACGATACAAAGCAGGCCGACCAGCACGGAAAGCCCGTGTGCACCGGCAAAGGTTCGGCGCGCGCCGTCCAGTTGATCGGCGCCGATCAGGCGACCCAGTTCGCTCGCCATTCCGGTGGAGATCATCGTGGCCAGCGCCACGAGGAGCATTGAGACCGGGAACATCAGCGTGACCGCGGTCAGGCCGTCCGAGCCGGCGAACACGCCCAGAAAGATCGCGTCGACGACCGCTAGAAGGCCGTTCATGCTGGTCAGCAGAACGATCGGAAGGGCGGTCTTGAAGAAAGTCGGACCAATTGGCCCGCGTGTATATGGATTGGCGACAGTCGAGGAAATCGTCATCACTCACCTTTGGTGAGGCGGATTTCTCATGGAGCTCGCATTGCCATGACCGCCTCAAGGAGAGGAGCGATCTGTCGGTAAGAGCTGAGTTTCACCATCGAGGCGAGCGGCAGGCATCAGCAGCCGCAATTCGGATGCTCCAGTTCCATCGAAGAGTCAACCGAATCTCGTGCGCCGGTTGTCGACGAAAGGACCTGGTCCAGCAGGCTGATGCTGATTTCCGGCAGACGGCACGCTGCTGCTCACGTCTTTCGAACGTTGTTATAGCGGCAGTTCGCCGAGCCAGCAGTCGGCAGATGCTGTTGGGTTTCTCCCGATGAGGAGTGGACACTGCTCACCCGGCGACGCCCAACCAGGACGGGCGTCCCAGTCAGTGACCGGTTGGGTCATCCTCGCCCGTCCCCAGGCCCGACCTTGGAGCGCCGCGCAGCTTTGGCGAACAGCCGCGAGAGGATCGGGCGTGCCGGCAGGAACATCCGGTAGGCCAGTTCGAGAGCCGCGAGCGCGCCCGGAACTGCCATGATACGCGCCGCCCAACGCCATCCCGGCAACAGCTTCCAGACCTCAACGAACGCCGCCGCGCCGCTGAGGAGGCGTCCATCATCTGCCAGGATGTGGAAGCGTTCCATCGCCCGCTCCCGGCTGATGCCGTGCGGCGGGGAGATGCCGGTCTGCGAGATGTCGAGGGAACAGAGCGCGCCGGACGTGTCGTGCCGGCCGTAGTAGCCGATCTCGGCTCGGCAGAGGGCGCAACTTCCGTCGAAGTACACGGTCAGTTTCGGGGGATCGGACCTCACCTCACACCTTCCTCATTGTCGTCAGTTGACCAGAACGGGAGCCTTGCCCACGTAGGTCGTCCCCTCGATCTGTTGGACGAGAAAGTCGGCGACGTCGGCGCGCGAAATCAGCCCGTTCCGCCATTGTGATGGCTCGGAGAGGACGCGGTATCGTCGCGTCAGCGGCCCGGGGGTCAGAACGCCTGGCCTTGCTATCGTCCAGTCCAGTCCGCTCTCGCGGATCAGGCGCTCCTGCACACCCTTGTCGTGGTAGGCGCGCCCGAACACAGCCTGGAATGGCAAGCGCTGAATGCAGCTGATGTGTGCGCTGCTTTCGCCGGCGCCAAACCCGGTCACGGCGATCAGGCGCTTCACTCCTTGCCCCTTCATGGCCGGGATCAGTATTTTCGTCGCCCTCGAGAAAAGCGAAATCGGCCCGAGCAACTCGCCAAAGCCTACTCCGAGAGCCTGGATGACGACATCCATACCCCGGGTTGCAGCCTCCATGTCCTTGGCGTTGAGCGCATCTCCGGCGACCTTTTCAAGTTCGGCACCGGATATGTCCATGCTCGACACCGAGCGCGCCAGAGCGCGCACGTGATGACCCGCCGCCAGGGATTGCCGCGCTGTTTCCAGACCGATGCCGCGACTGGCACCAACGATCAATACATGCATCTTGCGAATATCTTCCCAATGGTCGAGGCGCGATTTGGAGATCTCGAGCCAGTCATGATCGTCTTACGGTCTTCCAAGCCGTTCAGATCAGCAGAACGCGGCCAACAGTCCTCCGGGGACCGGCTCGACGCCTCTCGACCGCAGGTGCGGCGGGCCGGGAATAGTCTCCTACGAGGCCGTCAGCGGGGAGGGGCAACCGACGGCCCTTCGGCGAGGCGTTCATCGTGTGTCCGGCTCGCGAGGGCGTGCCCGCGACAACGCCCGCTGATCCTAACAGCATCTGTTCGCGTATCTGCTCGGCACACTCACGTTTTCCACCCCCTCGGCCACGAGGCTCGAGGCGGGCACTGCTGCAGGAACTTCTGGGGCTCTATGAGCATGGCGAAGATGCGGTCCAGGGCAGACCTTCCGACCAAAGTCCGCTCGTCCTATGGGCGGCCTTTTTTCTTGCGCAAGAAATGGGCCCGTGACCGGGAGACTGTAAAGTACTGCTCTAACGGCTGTCGCGCCGGATTGGGCACAAAGGTCTCAGCGTCATGAGCCAGACAGCGGCTGCTCGCACAGGGGCCCTTAGGATCGTCCTTGGCGATCAGCTATCGCATGAAATTTCGGCGCTTGATGGTCTCGATGTTGCGCGTGATGTCGTGCTGATGATGGAGGTCGCCGAAGAAAGTACCACCGTCCAGCACCACAAACAGAAGATCGTGCTGGTCTTGTCTGCCATGCGCCACTTCGCCGAGGAGTTGCGCCGACGTGGTGTGACGGTTGACTACGTTTCCCTCGACAGCCCCGACAACAGCGGAAATTTCGTCACTGAAATGCAGCGGGCAGTGGCCCGATCTGCTCCGCAGATGGTCGTGATTACGGAGCCCGGAGAGTGGCGCGTTCACGCAATGGTCGAGGGCCTCGAAGCTACAATTGGCTGTTCGGTCGCGATCCGCCCCGATGAGCGGTTCTTTGCGAGTCGCGCCAGGTTTGCGGCTTGGGCCAAGGGACGCCAGTCCTGGCGAATGGAGCATTTTTATCGCGACATGCGGCGTGAGCACGCGATCCTGATGGATGGCGCCCGGCCAGCAGGTGGCGAGTGGAATTTCGATGCGGACAATCGAAAGGCGCTGCCTCCATCTGTCAGGCTCCCGGCCCGGCCCCGGTTCAGCCCGGATGAAACAACGCGCGCAGTCATGTTGCTGGTAGAGCGACATTTCCCAGACCACTTTGGCGAGATCGAAGAGTTCGGCTGGCCGGTAAATCGCGAGGACGCGCTCGTTGCCTTGGGCGACTTCATAAGGGTCGCCTTGCCGCAGTTTGGAGACTATCAGGATGCAATGAGAGCGGGGGAGCCGTTCCTGTTTCACTCGCTCCTGGCTCCCTCGCTGAATCTCGGGCTGCTTTCCCCTCGAGAGGTCTGCGAGGCGGCCGAGACCGCTTGGCGGGCGGGGAAGGCGCCACTGAATGCAGTGGAAGGATTCATCCGACAGATTCTGGGTTGGCGCGAATATGTGCGCGGCGTTTACTGGACGTTGATGCCGGGCTACGCCGACGTAAACTGGTTGCAAGCGAAGCGGGCGCTTCCGGCATTCTACTGGACCGGCGACACATCGATGCGCTGCCTGAGCGAGGTGGTGCGCGACACGGCGCGATATGCCTATTCGCACCACATCCAGCGGCTCATGGTGACGGGCAATTTTGCTCTGCTGGCCGGCGTTGCGCCGCACGACATCGAGCGCTGGTATCTCGCCGTCTACGCGGACGCCTTTGAATGGGTTGAGATGCCCAACACGTTGGGAATGGCTGTCTTTGCCGATGGTGGTAAAATGGCATCGAAGCCCTATGCCGCATCGGGGGCGTACATCGATCGAATGTCGAACTTCTGTTCTGATTGTCGTTATGACGTGAAGCAGAAGACGGGACCTGACGCCTGTCCGTTCAACTATCTCTACTGGGCGTTTCTGATCCGCCAGAAAAGCCGGCTTCGGAACAATCCTCGACTTGCCATGCCCTACCGGACCCTCGCGGGTTGGACCGATGAACGTCAGTCGGCAGTCCTCAACGAAGCTGAGCGCTTCCTTGATGGTCTTGACGCCGGCTCTTACCCGAGTAAGGGCTCGGACCACTAAGACTCGTTTCTGCCGAGCCAAGACCGATCCGAAGACAGGCCGTTTGACGATGGTCCATGCTGGCTTTCGGGCGATGAGGCGGGCTTCGGAACCTCAGCGCAGCGCCCGTCAGATCGATCCCCGGCGCACGATCGGCATCGGGACGAGATACTCGCGTGGCTTGCCCTCGCCGAGGAGGAGGTCGATGGCCATGCGACCCATCGCTTCGTGCGGCAAGGCGATCGTGGTGAGACCGGGCCGCAGATAGGCGGCGAGTTCGTCATTGTCGAACGACACCATAGCGAGGTCGCCGGGGACCTGCAGACCCAGTTCGCTGGCGGCCTGATAGGCGCCGAAGGCGAGCCGGTCGTTCATGCAAAGGAGGGCGCGGATCGTGGGGTCGCGCTTCAACATCTTCCGCGCGAGCCGGTAGCCCTCGTCCGGTTCCCAGTTCCAGCACGACTCCTCGCTGGCAAAGCTCAGGTGGCGGCGCTTCATTTCGGCGCGAATGCCGCGCACCCGGCGCGAAACGGTCTCGGACCGGAATAGGCCGACCTCCGCGGCGTCGCTCTGTCCCAGTAACCCGATGCCGCTGCGGTGCCCGGCCTCGACCAGCAGGCGCACCGCGTCGCGTCCGCCCTTTGCCTCATCGGGAAGCACGGAGGTCGGAAACCGCGCGCTGGTCGAATTCAGCATCACCACCGGCACGGTCAGCCGGACATCGGGCACGAAGATCTCGCGGGCCCGCATCGAGGCGAAGACGATGCCATCGACCTGGCGGTCGAGCGCGGCGTGGATGGCCTCCGATTCCCGCGCCGGTTCGCCGCCGGTCTCGAGCACGAGCATCACATGACTGCGCTCCTCGGCGGCCTGCAGGGCGCCGCGGATGAGGCCCGTAGCGAAACGGGTGGTCGCCACGACGTCGGAGATGAAGGCGACCGATTGGGTGCGGTCGGTGCGGAGGCTCCGGGCGGCAACGTTGGGGCGGTAGCCGAGCTGGTCGGCGGCCGCCATGACCTTGCCGTGCGCGTCCGCCGAGAGGCGGGTGTCGGGCCGACCGGTCAGGATCATCGATGCGGCGGTGCGCGAAAGTCCGGCCAGCCGCGCCACATCGGCCAGCGTGACGCGTTTGGGCTGCGGACGCTTGGGACGCTCAGGCTCTGCCAAGATGCTCTGCTCTCTGACGGACACCCCGCCGTCATGCCACGGGAGCCCGCAGGAGACAACGACACAAGAGACGTTGACAGGCGAGATCGAAAGTGGTGCTAAATTGATTTAGCAAGAGCCCATTTTCATGGACCACCGGTTGCACGCGCTCCCAACCAAGCGCCCTGAGGAGGCCGACCCGATGTCGTTTTCGCTGCCGGACCATTGGGTCTGGGACTTCTGGCTGGCGGACGACGGCACGCAGTTCCATCTGTTCTTTCTGCACGCGCCGCGGTCCCTCAAGGATCCGGATCTGCGGCACCGGAATGCGCGCATCGGTCACGCGGTCTCCGGTGATCTTGTCACGTGGAAGTTCCTCGGTGGCACGTTCGAGCCCGGGCCGGCGGGCAGCTTCGACGGTTCCGCCACCTGGACCGGCTCGGTGGTGCGGGGGCCGGATGGGCTCTGGCGCATGTTCTACACCGGCTCGATGTTCCCATCGCTAACCGCCTCCACCAACATCGAGACCATCGGCGTTGCGACGTCGCCCGACCTCATGGCGTGGACCAAGCAGCCTGGGCCGATCCTCACCGCCGATCCGCGCTGGTACGAGACCCTCGGTTCGTCGAGCTGGCCCGAAGAGGCCTGGCGTGATCCGTGGGTTTACGCCGACGCATCGGGCGAGGGGTGGCACATGCTGGTGACGGCGCGGGCCAACCATGGCCCCGACGAGGGGCGGGGGGTGATCGCACACGCCATCAGCAGCGACCTGGTCCACTGGGAGGCAGCTCCGCCGCTCAGCACACCGCAGACCGGCTTCGGTCACCTCGAGGTGCCGCAGGTCGTCGAGATCGATGGTCACATTATCCTGCTTTTCTGCTGCAACTCTCCGCGTCTCGCCAATGCGCGCAAGGGCCAGATCGGCGGCATCTGGACGGCGCCGGCGGCCAGCCCGACCGGGCCGTTCGACATCGCGCAGGCGACGCTCCTCGTCGACGAGCGGTTCTACGCCGGGCGGCTGGTGCAGGATCGCAGCGGCCGTTGGGTGCTGCTCGGCTTCGACATGAGCGAGCCGGGGGGCATCTTCCGGGGCGGCATCAGCGATCCCATGCCGGTGGTGTGGAACGGTCGCGAGCTCGTGCTCGAATACTCGCCCGAGGCGGCCTCGTGATTCCTCGCCATTCAGGGACCGCGGCTTCGAACCCGTGGCGGACGCATCTCGCACGACGCGCTGCAGAGTCGACGGTGCGGCACCAGGACCGCCCTTGTGGCTGGATTGATAATGTCATTGCCGCTTGCTAAATCCATTCAGCAAGAGGAACAACTGAGGAGGATCAAATGAATTTCAAGACCTATGCCCAGGCCGGTTCGCTGGCCCTGATCTCGGCCCTGGCCGCCGGACATGCGGTTGCAGCGCCCAGCTGCGGGGCCAATCCCGTGGTGCTCAATTCGTATTTCGAGACCGGTTTCCCGCTGCCGACCGAACTCTCCAAGGAGTTCACCAAGCAGTTCCCGAACGTGACCTTCTCGATCAAGGAAGACATGTTCGCGACGCTGATGGAGAACAGCCCCCGCGTGCTGTCGGGCGACAATGCGCCTGACCTCATTCGCCTGCCCAGCATCAGCGACCTGGTCAAGAACGGCCTGCTCAAGAACCTCGACGAGTATGCGACCGCCTTCGGGTGGGACAAGTATCCGCCGGCACAGCTGGCCCAGAACCGTGTCGCCGACGGCGGCAGCCCGCGTGGCGAAGGTTCGCTCTATGCGATGGGCCTCAACTATTCGATGACCGGCATCTTCTACAACAAGGCCCTGGCCGCCAAGATCGGGATGACCAAGGCCCCCGAGACCGTGGCCGAGCTCGAAGACCTGATGGCGAAAGCCAAGGCCGCCAGCGTGCCGCCCATCATCATCTGGAACAAGCCGGTGGTCGGTCTCACCTTCCCGCTGCAGAACCTGATGGGATCGTACGGTGATCCGGGTGCGGTCAACGACTGGATCTTCCAGCGTGCAGGGGCGAACGTCGATACCCCGGCGAACCTCACCGCGTCGCAGCATCTCGAGCAGTGGATCAAGGCGGGCTATTTCCAGGACGACATCAACTCGGTCGACTATGCGACGGCGATGAGCCGCTTCATGGGCGGGACCGGGCTGTTCCTGTTCGACGGCGACTGGGAATCGGGCAATTTCGACAAGCAGATGGCCGGCAATGTCGGCTTCTTCCTGATGCCGCCGGCCGAAGCGGGCGGCAAGCATGCCGCGATGTCGGCGCCGCTGACCTATGGCATCGGCGCCAACGCCAAGAATGCCGACTGCGCCGCCTTCTTCCTCAACTGGGTGGCGACCAATGAAGAGGCCCGCAAGATCGACGTGGCGGTCGGCGGCTCGAACCCCGGCGGTCCGGTCGATCTGCCGCTCCCCGCCGTGACGCCCGGCAGCGTGACCGAGCAGACGCTTGCCGCCGGCACGACCATCGCCAAGGACAATGGCGCGATGGACTTCATCGCCAACGCCACCGGCGCGATCTATGCCGAGTCGTGGACTCCTGAACTGCAGAAGATGGTCGGCGGCCGCCAGACGGCCGAAGGCATGCTGAAGGCCGTGCAGGACGAGTACGTCAAGGAGCTGTCGCGCTAAGCGGCAGTGTGACAGCATCCTGCATGTCCATCACTGATCATCAGGCTCTGCAGCAGCGGCCGCGGTTCAGCATCTCCCGGCTGGACCGCGGCACGCTCGTGGCGTGGGCGTTCATCCTCCCCGCCCTGGCGTTTTACGCCACCTTCGTTCTCGTGCCGATTGTCATGTCGGTCTACTATTCGCTGCTGCGCTGGGACGGGATCGGCAAGGCGCAGTTTCGCGGGCTTGCCAACTACGTCACGGTTCTCACCGAATCCGATTTCCTGCAGATCCTCGGCAACGCCTTCCAGCTCGTCGCGTACTTCACCATCATCCCGGTGGCGATCGGGCTGGGCGTGGCGTCGGCGATCCGCAATCATCTGGGGGGCAGGTTCGGCGCCGCGGCGCGCACGATCCTGTTCATCCCGCAGGTCATTCCGCTGGTGGCGGCCGGCATTGCCTGGAGCTGGATGCTGGCGAGCGACGGCGTGGTCAACCAGGGCCTCAAACTGATCGGACTGGGCGGCATCACGCGCGGCTGGCTCGGAGATTTCGACTTTGCGCTGCCGGCGATCGGCATCATCGGCGCGTGGGTGCTGCTGGGGCTTTGCACCATGCTGCTGGTGACCGGCATTTCCCGCATCGATCCCAGTCTCTACGAAGCGGCGCAGATCGACGGCGCGACGGCCTGGGACGAATTCCGCTGGATCACGCTGCCGGGACTGCGGCAGGAGATCGGCGTGTGCGTGACGGTGACCGTCATTGCGGCGCTCGCCAGCTTCGACATCGTCTATATCGCCACCGGAGGCGGGCCGGGCATACAGACCACGGTGCCGGGGCTCGAGATCTACCGGCTGGCCTTCGCCCACCGGCAGGTGGGGCTCGCTTCGGCGCTGGCGGTCGTGCTGATGCTGCTGGTGATTGTCTGCATCCTGCCCATCCAGTGGCTCACGAGGCAGCCAAAGTGACCACCATCGCCTCCCAGGAACCGCTGGCCCAGACGCAGCGTCCCGGCAAGCCTCTCGCCGTCGGGGCGATCGGCGCGCGCACGCTGCTGGTCGGGCTGATGGTCGTCACGCTGCTGCCCTTCGTCACGATGCTGTCAGCGGCGCTCGCGAAGTCAGGGACCTATCCTGTCGGCCTGCAATGGCCCGCCGACCCGCAGTGGGGCAACTTCGTCGAGGCGTTCCAGTCGGCGCATATGGACGCCCTCCTAATGTCGAGCAGCATCATTGCGCTCTGCGTCGTGCCGGTCTCGGTGCTTATCGGCACCATGGCCGGATTCGGCATCGCCAAGCTCGTGCCCAAGGGCAGCAAGTTCGTCTACCTGCTGTTCGTGCTCGGCCTGACATTGCCGTTCGAAGGCATCATCACGCCGCTCTACTACGAGGTGCGGGCGATGGGCCTGCTCAACACCAAGTTCGCGATCATCCTGCCGCTCATCGGGCTCTACATGCCGTTCTCGGTGTACTGGATGCGCGCGCATTTCGTGAACGTGCCGGCCGAAATGAGCGAAGCCGCGCAGATCGACGGCGCCACCGTCTGGCAACAGTTCTGGCTGGTGCAGGTGCCGCTGGCGCGACCGGCGATCCTGTCGCTCGCGATCCTGCAGTTCCTGTGGACCTGGAATCAGTTCCTGCTGCCGATCGTTTTGGTGGAGATCCCGCTCGAGCGCACCATGGCGGGTGCATTGGGCGCGTTCCAGGGACAATGGGGCACCAACATTCCGCTGCTGTGCGCCGGCTCGCTCATCATCCTCGCCCCGACGGTGATCCTGTTCCTGATCTTCCAGAAACAGTTCGTCGCCGCGCTTCTGCAGGGCGCCGTCAAGGGATAGGCGGGCGACGCACGCGTCGTCTCGCAAGGGATTGGGCGACGCGGCCGGTGTCGGGTCGGTTGAAGTCGGCCCGTGAGCGCCTTATACGTCGACGCCATGGAAACCCTGGCCAGCGCCCAAAGCGCCGTGACTGCCCTGTCCGCCCCGCTGCAGCATTTTGCACCGGCGGCGCCGTTCCTCCCCATGAGCCGGGAGGAGATGGACGCGCTCGGCTGGGATGCGTGCGACATTGTCCTCGTCACCGGCGATGCCTATGTGGATCATCCAAGCTTCGGCATGGCCATCATCGGCAGGCTGCTCGAATCTCAGGGTTTTCGGGTTGGCATCATTTCCCAGCCCGACTGGCAGTCTGCGGAGCCGTACAAGGCCTTGGGCCGGCCGAACCTGTTTTTCGGCGTGACCGGCGGCAACCTCGACTCCATGGTCAACCGCTACACGTCCGACCGAAAACTGCGCCACGACGACGCCTATACGCCGGGCGGCGAGGGCGGCAAGCGGCCCGACCGCTGCACCATCGTCTACACCCAGCGCTGCCGCGAGGCGTACAAGGACGTGCCGATCGTGCTCGGTGGCATCGAGGCGTCGCTGCGCCGCATCGCCCATTACGACTACTGGTCCGACAAGGTGCGCCGCTCGATCCTCGCCGACGCCAAGGCGGACCTCCTGATCTACGGCAATGCCGAGCGCGCCGTGGTCGAAGTGGCACGGCGCATGGCCGCCGGCGAAGGCCCGCGCGACCTCGAGTCGATCCGCGGCGTGGCGCTGTTCCGCAAGGTGCCGGCCCACTACACGGAACTGCACGCCGACGACCTCGACTCCGCCGACGAGGCCGCCGCCCGCCGCCCCGGCGATACGGTCATCCGGCTGCCTTCTTACGAGCAGGTGGAAGAGGACCGCGAGGCCTATGCCCGCGCCTCGCGTGTGCTGCACCGGGAAGCCAATCCGGGCAATGCCCGGCCGCTGGTGCAGCGCCATGGCGACCGCGATCTGTGGCTCAACCCGCCGCCCATTCCACTCACCTCCGACGAGATGGATGTCGTCTACGATCTGCCCTATGCCCGCGCGCCGCACCCGTCCTACGGAGATGCGAAGATCCCGGCCTGGGACATGATCAAGTTCTCGGTCACCGTGATGCGCGGCTGCTTTGGCGGCTGCACCTTCTGCTCGATCACCGAACACGAGGGCCGCATCATCCAGAGCCGTTCCGAGGGATCGGTGCTGCGCGAGATCGAGCACATCCGCGACAAGACCCCGGGGTTCACCGGCGTCATCTCCGACATCGGCGGGCCGACTGCCAACATGTACCGCATGGCCTGCAAGGACCCCAAGATCGAGGCGGCGTGCCGGCTGCCGTCTTGCGTGTTTCCCGAGATCTGCCCCAACCTCAACACCTCGCACGACGACCTGATCCGGCTCTACCGCAAGGTGCGCGAGGTCAAGGGCATCAAGAAGGTGATGGTCGCCTCGGGCGTGCGCTATGACCTCGCGGTCCGCAGCCCCGAATACGTCAAGGAACTGGTGACTCACCACGTCGGCGGCTATCTCAAGATCGCGCCCGAGCACACCGAGCGCGGGCCGCTCGACAAGATGATGAAGCCCGGCATCGGCACCTATGATCGCTTCAAGGAGATGTTCGACGCCGCGGCCAAGGAAGCCGGCAAGAAGTATTACCTCATTCCATATTTCATCGCCGCGCATCCCGGGACGACCGACGAGGACATGCTGAACCTCGCGCTCTGGCTGAAGAAGAACCGCTACCGCGCCGATCAGGTGCAGACCTTCCTGCCGTCGCCGATGGCGACTGCGACGGCCATGTACCACACCGGCCTCAACACGCTGCGCGGTATCCGGCGCGGCGGCAGCGACCCGGTCGACACGGTTCGCGGGACGCGGCAACGCCGGTTGCACAAGGCGTTCCTTCGGTATCACGACCCCGACAACTGGCCGCTGCTGCGCGAGGCGCTGAAGGAGATGGGACGCGCCGATCTGATCGGCCAGCGCCCCGACCAGTTGGTCCCGACCTTCCAGCCGCCCGGAACCGGCAAGGCCGCGGCTACCAAGCGTCCGTTGCGTCCGGGTAGCCGCGGGCTGAAATTCACCACCAAAGGCGTGCCTCTGCCGAAGCGGTGAGGGGCAGCGGCTGGCGCAGCAGGACGAGGGCAGAGAAGCGACCTTCGGGCCGGTCGTGGCCCTTTGCTCAGGCGCGGGCCGAGGCCTTCAGCGGTGCCGTGGGAGCAACGGCGCCGACCCCCTGCAGATCGGACAGGAATCGTCCCGTCAGCTGGTTGAAGCGGTCGGGGCGCTGCAGGAACGGCGCGTGACCGGCGCCGTCGATCACGTGGCAGGCAGCACCCCACAAGCGCTGGTAGTGAAGGCTCTCGAGGTAGCTCAGCCGCGCGATCGGCTCGTTGCGGCCATTGATCATGGCGATGGGAAGGGGCGATTGTTCGACAATGCGTCTCTGGGAGTCCCCAGTTGACGCCGCGAGGCTGCGAAAGAAGATGGGGCGGCAGGCGCCGTCACTGCGCACGATGCTCTCGAGCAGGGCAGGAGTAACATCGTTGCCAAAACAGAGGCGCGCGAAGCTGGCCGCCTGCCGACGGGTGAAGTGAGGTTTTGAATAAAACAGCATCTCGCGGCGCAACTGGAAGGCGCGCATCAAGCCGAGCAGACCGTTGGCGGCCGGGGGCGTTCCGGTCAGGATGACGCCGGCCAATCTGTCGCTCCCCTGCCGTATCATCTCGATGGCGATATGGCCGCCGAGTGACCAGCCAAAGACCGCGCATTTGGCAATTCCGAGTTTGTCGAGCACGTCGAACGCGACCATGGCCATGCCGGGGCCGGTGTAGGCGACTTCCGGATCATGGGGGGTGTCGGAGCGACCATGCCCCGGCAAATCGATAGCGATCAGTCGATGTTGTGTGCTGAGAACGTTGTCAAACTGGCGGGCGAACACCTCTTTGGAGGCGGCGGCGCCATGCAGCATCAAGAGCGGCAGACCCGGCCCGCCGCTATCTGAAACGGAGATCTTGCCTTGCCGGCTCATCACTATAGTGTTGGAGAACGCCATTGCGGGCCTCTTGGTGTGAACCGTTTTACCCGGGGATTCTATCGAGGCCGTTAAGACGAGGCTTCATGCAGTTTTTGATCGACTTCATCGTTACTGCCGTCAGTATTTTTGTCCTCCTTGCCAACCTTTGGGCCGTCCGGCGCCATTTTTCCTCGCCCAAGACCCCGCCCCAGGCGGCGCTCCTCATGGTGGCGATCGTCTTGAGCTCGGTGCTGCTGTTCATTTTGACCTGGGCGGTCGAGCAACCGCCGGCGGCGCAGCTGTGTGGAGTGGCCGTTGAACTGTTCAGCGCCTACCTGTTCGGGGCGGCGGTGATAGCCTCGCGCACGGCGCGGTTGCGGTTCGCCTTCGATCCGGCGCAGCCGCATGGCCTGCTGCAGTCGGGGCCCTACCGCTTCGTGCGGCACCCGTTCTACACGTCGTATCTGTTGCTGTGGACGGGCTGGTCGATCGCGGTCTGGTCGCCCTTCACGATCATCGTGCCGCCGGTGTTCCTGATCATCTACTGGCGGGCGGCGCGCATGGAAGAACGCAATTTTGCGGCTTCGGCGCTTTCTGAACCCTATGAAGAGTACCGGAAACGGGTCGGTTTCTTCTTCCCAAGACTTCTATCGCGACGCTCGTAAGCCGGCGGCGGCGGTCGAAACCCCGCTCAGCCAAGACACGGGCGATCACAGTGCCGATGGGCTTTTGGCAGCGACGACGCGCTCCGGCGGTGGTTGAAGCGGCGGGTCCTGAGGCAATAGGCCGATATCGAAGCTTGTGACTTCGCTGATCTTCGTCTTGGTTCGCCCATATCTAGTTGCTAGTAGCTGCGTTGCGATCTTTCAAACTCTCAAGGAGACCACTTTGGCCAAGACCCCCGCCAAGACGACCCCTGCCAAACAGCCGGCCGCCAAGCTGCCTGCCGCTGCCAAGGCCAAGCCAGTGAAGGAAGCCCTGACCAAGACGGCGCTGGTCAATCTGATTGCCGATGAGAACGGGCTGACCCGCGACGTCGCCAAGGGTGTTCTGGCGACCATCGAAACGGCCATGACAGGCTCGATCCATCCGCGTGGCGTGGGGGAGTTCACGTTCCCGGGCCTCTTCAAGATTGCGCTGCAGAAGGTGCCCGCCCGTAAGGCCGGTACGCTCATCCGCAATCCGTCGACTGGCGAAATGGTCCCTGGTGCGGCCAAGCCTGCAAGTATGCGGGTCAAGATTCGTGCGCTCTCCAAGCTGAAGGCCGCAGCCATCGCGTAACTGCGACTAACGCCCGGCCTCGCCTCCGGCGAGGCAGGGGGCCTGTAGTGGCCCGCGCGACCGCCCGGCCGCGGGGAGTATCGTGCGGCGCTGCCGGCCTGAACGCGAGGCCGGCGGCGCCCCGCGCTGCTGGCCGACCCTCAGTCCACGATCGCCTCGGCCTCGATCTCGACCGCGTAGTCGCCGACGAGGCTCCCCGCCTGCACCAGGGTATTGGCCGGCCGGATGTCGCCGAAAGCCCGGCCATGGGCGCGGCTTACCGGCTCCCACTGGCCGACATCGCGCAGATAGACGCGGGTGCGCACGACGTCCGCCAGCGATCCGCCCAGTGCCGCAATGGCACCGGCGATCTTGTCGATGATGTAAGTCGTCTGCGCCCCGGGGTCACCCGGGGCAACGCAGCGGTCCGTCCCATGCGTCGCGGTGGTGCCGGAGACATGGATGGTCTTGCCGGTGCGGATCGCTCGCGAGTATCCGGCGAGCGGCTCCCACACCGAACCGCTCGAGACTCTTAGCCGGCCCGGCCGTCCGGCGACCTCGTCGACCCGGTAGGCGCTGGGAACGGTCGAGAGGTGATGGCTGAGATCGCCCGTGGCGGTCAGGAAGGGCGGCCTGCGGTATTCGTCGCCGCAATCGCCGGGGATCGGGCTCGTCTGGGCGAAGCTGGCATCGAGGATCGCGTGGTCCTCGTCGTCGAGTGCAAAGTCGAAGACCTTGAGATTGTCGGCGCGGTGCTCGCCTTCGCCGAGCCGCACCCCGATGATGGTCGCGGCTACTGCAGGCTGCTCGAGGATCCAGCGCGAGGCGACGTTGCTGATCGAGACGCCGTGCTTTTGCGCCACGCTGCTTGCGGCAGCGAGGACCGCCTGCAAGGCGGGCCAGCCGCCGGCGGCATCGATGAAGCGCTTATATTTCGACCGGCTCCAGTCGCCGATCGTTTCCGGCTCGGGCTGTCCGAGCCAGCGCGACGACAGGAAGCCGCCGCACAGCGTACCGTAGGCGAGGAGGCGTACCCCGGTGCGGGCGCAGAGCGCCGAGAGAGGGCCGGCGGCGCGACGATCGAGCAGCGAGAACGACACCTGGTTGGAGACCACCGGAATGCCGTCGGCCAGCGCCACGTTGAGATGCGCCGCGTCGAAATTGGTGAGGCCGATCTCGCCGATCAGGCCCTCCTGCCGGAGCGCCGCCATTTCGTGCAGCGCATCGAGCCAGGCCGGATGCTCGAATGTCCACCAGTGGAACTGCAGCAGGTCGATGCGCTCGACTCCAAGCCGGGTCAGCCGGTCATGGACGCCAGCCCGCACGATGTCGCGGGTCATCGGGCCGGGCGGCGGGCACCATTTGGTGAAGGCGACGGGGCGCTTTTCGCCGGCCGGATAGCCGGCGAACAGTGTTCCGGTGATCAGCTCGGCGGTACCATAGTGATCGGCCATGTCGAAGCTGTCGAAACCGGCATCGGCATAGGCGCGCAACTGGCCGGCGGCGACACCGCGGTCGAGTACCGTGCCGTCCTTTTCCATGTCGGCGACCTGCCAGAGGCCGGTGACGAGCCGGGCGATCGAGAGGCCGGGCGCGAGCCGCGTGCGATCCGGGACAGCGGTCATCTCAGGGCGTTCCTTTGCGATCGGTTTGGCGCCTGCCGCGCGCGAGGTCTTCGATGTGCCGCGACACCGTGCGTCCCTCGGGCAGGATGCCGCGCGGCCTCAGCAGCAGCATGGCGCAGAGGGCGAGACCGATCATCACGATCTGCAGTGTCGCCGCCCGGGCCTGCTGCTCGGCGGGAAAGACTCCGGCGATAACGGCGCCCGAGGCGGCCCAGATGGCCCAGACGATGACGGCGCCGAGAATGGCGCCGCGGGCATTGCCGCTGCCGCCCACGATCAGCATGGCCCAGACCTGGAAGGTGAGGATCGGCTGGTAGTTGTCGGGGGCGATAAAGCCGAT
>JANXSI010000006.1 GCA_025352765.1 Devosia sp.
CGGAAAGATTGTCGATTTTGCGACTGCGCCGCAAGGGCGGCGGCCTCAGATGTCCGTGAGCGTAGCATGTTGCCGGTGAGAGCGGCCGACGTCCCGCGTCCCCTACATCCCGGCATAGTTCGGGCCGGAGCCGCCTTCGGGGGGGACCCAGGTGATGTTCTGCGCCGGGTCCTTGATGTCGCAGGTCTTGCAGTGGACGCAGTTGGCGGAGTGGATGCGGAACACCGGGAAGCCGCCGGCTTCGGTCACTTCGTAGACGCCGGCGGGGCAATAGAGCGGCGCGGGCTCGCCATAGGTCGGCAGGTTGTCGCGGATCGGGACCGCCGGATCGGCGAGTCTGAGATGCACCGGCTGGTCCTCGTCGTGCGCGATGTTGGAGAGGAACACCGAGGACGAGCGGTCGAAGACGGTCTTGGCGTCGGGCGCCGGATAGCGCTTTTCGTGCGCGGCGGACTTGGGCCAGAGCGTCGCGAAGTCGGCTTTCTGGTGCCTCAGCGTGCCGAAGGGTGAGAAGCGAAAGAGCGTGTTGACCCACATGTCGAGGCCGCCGAGTCCGACCCCGAGCAGCGTTCCGAAGCGCGACCAGAGCGGCTTGACGTTGCGCACGCGGCGCAGTTCGGCGCCGATGCCGGTCGCCATGACGCGGCCGGGAAGATCCTCGAGCCGGTCGTGGGCACGGCCCTTGCCGATGGCGTCGGCGATCGACTCGGCGGCGGCCTTGCCGGAGCGGATGGCGCTGTGGATGGCCTTGAGCCTCGGTGCGTTCATGAAGCCGGCAGCGCAGCCGATCAGTGCGCCACCGGGGAACACCAGTTCGGGGATCGACTGCCAGCCGCCCGAGGTGAGCGAGCGGGCGCCGTAGCTGAGGCGGGTGGCGCCGGCGAGCAGTCGGGCGATCGAGGGGTGCTGCTTGAACCGCTGGAATTCGCCGAAGGGCGAGAGGGTCGGATTGCGGTAGTCGAGGTGGACGACGAGGCCGAGGTAAATCTTTCGGTCGGCCGCGTGGTAGCAGAAGCCGCCGCCGGAGGTCGCGTCATCGAGCGGGAATCCGAGGTAGTGATCGACGCGGCCGGGCTCATGCATCGCCGCAGGGATCTGCCATATCTCCTTGATGCCGAGTCCGAATTTTTGCGGGCTGCGGCCGTCGCTCAAGTTGAAGCGTTGAATCAACTGCTTGCCGAGCGAGCCGCGGGCCCCCTCGCCGATCAGCGTGTATTTGGCTCTGAGGCCAATGCCGGCGGCGTAGCCCGGCTTGGGCTGGCCGTCGCGGCCGACGCCGAGATCGCCGGTGACAATGCCTTCGACCGATCCATCAGGCGCGGCGAGGACGTCGACGGCGGCGGTCATGGGGAAGATGTCGACGCCGAGCGCCTGCGCCTCATCGCCGAGCCAGCGGACGAGATCGCCGAGGCTGACGATGACGCCGTCATGGGTCTTCATCAAGGGCGGCAGCAGCCAGTTGGGGAGTTTCAGGTCGCTGCGCCGGCCGAGAAGATGGATGGTGTCGCGGGTGACGGCGGGGCCGACGGGGGCGCCGCGCTGACGCCAGTCGGGGATCAGCTCATCGAGGCCGACGGGGTCCATCACGGCGCCCGAGAGGATGTGGCCACCGATCTCCGCCGCCTTTTCGACGACCGTGACCGAGAGGGCCGGATCGAGCTGCTTGAGCCGGATGGCGGCGGCGAGGCCGGCCGGGCCGGCACCGACGATGACGACGTCGGTATCGATGAGTTCACGTTCGGCCATCGGTATTCCCGTTGCAGAGGCGCCGTGACATAACAGAGCCGATGTCCGCAAATCATCCGCTAAATGACGCCGAAGCTCTGGCGGCGCTCGATTGGTATCGGGCGGCGGGGGTGGATATTGCCGTTGGGGACGAGCCGGTCGACCGGTTCGCGAGCTCGGCAGCGGTGCCGCCGCGGCGCCTGCCGCCGGTAGCGGAGACGCCGATCGCGACGCTACCGCTGGTCACCGACCCCGCCGAGACGCGGGCCATAGCGGCGGCGGCGACGACGCTCGACGCGTTGCGGGCGGCGATGGAGGCCTATGACGGCTGCGCGCTCAAACACCGGGCGACGCAGCTCTGCTTTGCCGACGGCAACCCGGACGCCGAAATCATGCTGGTGGGCGAGGGGCCGGGCGAGCAGGAGGATATCCAGGGCAAGCCGTTCGTCGGGCGGGCCGGGCAATTGCTGGACCGGATGCTGGGGGCGATCGGGCTCGACCGCACCAAGGTCTACATCGCCAACATGGTGCCGTGGCGGCCGCCGGGCAACCGCAACCCGACGCCCGAGGAGCTGGCGCTGTGTGCCCCGTTCCTCTACCGGCAGGTGGAGCTGGTTGCGCCGAAGCTGCTGGTGACGCTGGGCAATGTGCCGACGCAGTTCCTGTTTGGCACGACCCAGGGGATCACCCGGATGCGCGGGCAGTGGAAGACGCTCAGCATCAATGCGCTGAGCATCCCCACCCTGCCGACGCTGCACCCGGCGTTCCTGCTGCGCACGCCGAGTGCCAAGGCGCAGGCCTGGAAAGACATGCTGGCGCTGAAGGCGGCGATGGTGAGGGACGGGGTCGGGGCTTAGGGGGGCGGCGCCAACCCCCTCCGTCGCTTCGCGCCACCTCCCCCATGCTGCGCATAGGGGAGGAAGCTGACTGCGACGTCGGCGCTGCGATCACCAGGGGATGGTTCTGCCGTCCTTGCCGGTGAAGGTGCCGGTCGGCCCGTCAGGCCCGAGCAGCGCGACGCGCACGACTTCGCGGGAGCCCTCCTCGAGCGTGTCGGTGCCCTCGTAGTTATTGAGATTGGTGCTGGTGAAGCCGGGGGAGACGAGGTTGACCTTGATGCCGCTGCCTTCGAGCTCGATCATCATGGCGAGCGTCATGCCGTTGAGCGCGGTTTTCGAGGCGGCGTAGCCCGGCGCGTAGATGGTGCGATAGGGGAAAGCCGGGTCGGCATTGGCGTTGAGCGAGCCCACGCCGCTCGAGACGTTGACGATGCGGGCGTCGGAGGACAGCCGCAGGAGCGGCAGCATGGCCTGATAGACGGCGAGGACGCCGAAAACGTTGGTGTCCCAGATGGCGCGGACTTCGTTGATGGAGACGACGCTGGCGGCACTGGTCCCGACGTAGTCGGCCATTGTGAGCTTACCCGGCCGCGCATGGGAAATGCCGGCATTGTTGACGAGGAGGTCGAGGCGGCCGAATTCGCAGCGGATGCGCTCGGCGGCGGCGGCGATCGAGGCCAGGTCGGTGACGTCGATATGGATGGGGACGGCGCCCTGCCCGATCCGCGTGGCGGCCTCGTCGCCGCGTTCGGCATTGCGGGAGCCGACGAGGACGGTGACGCCGCTGGCGACGAGTTCCTTGGCGAGCTGGAAGCCGACGCCCTGGTTGGCCCCGGTGACAAGGGCGATACGTGTGTGCGACATGGTGATGTCCTTTGGTGGATGAGGTGGCCAACCAGGCTCGGTCGACATATGGTATTAAACGGAACCGCGTTCCGGCTATATACGGAACAATGTTCCGTTTTGGCAAGTGGAGATTTGCGATGCCCGGCGAGGCGGTGAACATGCACGATGAGGGTGGGCGCGCGATCGCCAGGCCCCGGGCCGTTCGTGCCGATGCGCAGCGCAGCATCGACGCGCTGCTGGTGGCCGCAAAGTCGGTGTTCGCGACCTCCGGGGTCGATGCGCCGGTGCGCGAGATCGCCGACAGGGCCGGCGTCGGGATCGGAACGCTCTACCGCAATTTCCCGCAGCGGGTGGACCTGGTTGCC
>JANXSI010000611.1 GCA_025352765.1 Devosia sp.
CTCGTCTACCTGCTGCTCAGCATCGCCGCCTTCCTGTCGGTCTTCCCGTTCTACTGGATGATCGTCGGCGCCACCAACAAGTCGGCCGACATCGTCACCGGCAAGGCGACCATCGGCGACAATTTGTTCGCCAACATCGCGACCTTCTTCACCACCGTCGACGTGCCGCGCATCTTCTGGAATTCGACCGTGCTCTCGGTGGTCGGCACCATCCTGACGCTGCTGGTCTCCTCGCTCGCCGGCTACGGCTTCGAGATGTTCCGCTCGCGCTTCCGCGAAAACATCTTCGCGTTCATGCTGCTGCTGCTGTCGATCCCGTTCGCGGCGCTCATGGTGCCGCTGTTCGTGATGGTCTCGTCGATGCACATCACCAACACGGCGATCGCCGTGATCCTGCCTGGCATCGCCTCGATCTTCATCATCTTCTACTTCCGCCAGGCCACCAAGGCGTTCCTGTCCGAACTGCGCGACGCGGCGCGGGTCGACGGCCTCAAGGAATGGCAGATCTTCCTGTTCATCTACCTGCCGGTGATGCGCTCGACCTATGCGGCGGCCACCATCATCGTGTTCCTTGCCAACTGGAACAACTACCTCTGGCCACTGATCGTGCTGCAGACCGCGGAGAATCGCACCGTGACGCTCGTCGTCTCGGCGCTGACCTCGGCCTACACCCCCGATTACGGCATGATCCTGTTCGGCACCGTGCTCGCAACGCTTCCCACTCTCGTCATCTTCTTCGTCCTCCAGCGGCAGTTCGTCGAAGGGCTGACCGGTTCCGTGAAATAAGGTTCTATGACTATGCGTTCGATGACGTCCTTCAACACCGGCTGGAGCTTCAGCCAGGGCTTTTCGGCCGAACGGGCCGCGACCCTCGCCCCCGGTGCCGAGAGCGTGACCCTGCCGCACACCGCGGTCGAGCTGCCCTTCAGCTATTTCGACGAAGCCGCCTATTGGCACGCCTTCACCTACCAGAAGCTGCTCGAGGCCGATCCCGCCTGGGCCGGCAAGGACGTCTCGATCGTCTTCGACGGCGCCATGGCCGACGCCGTGGTCTGGCTCAATGGCGAGCAGCTCGTCGCCCACAAGGACGGCTATACCCCCTTCGAGGCCCGCCTCACCGGCAAGCTCAAGGCCGGCAGCAATCTGCTGACCGTCAAGATCGACGGCAGCGAGAACCCGGCGATCCCGCCCTTCGGCGGCCGCATCGACTACCTCACCTATGCCGGCATCTACCGTGACGTCTGGCTGAAGGTCACCGCTCCGGTCTCGATCGGCAGCGTCAAGATCGAGACCCCCGATGCGCTGGCCGCCAGCAAGACGGTCACCGTCCGGGCCGATCTCTCCAACCCGCAGAACCTGCCCTTCACCGGCACGCTGACCGCGACCCTCCGCGACGCCGCCGGCGCGACCATCGCCACCACCTCGGCACCGGCCGCAGCGCGCGTCGAGCTCGGCTTTGCCAATCTCGCCGGCCTCTCGATCTGGGACCTCAAGACCCCGACGCTCTATACGGTCGAGCTGACCTTGGGCGACGACGCCGTCTCCCACGCCTTCGGCTTCCGCACCGCCGAGTTCACCCCCGAAGGCTTCGTCCTCAACGGCAAGCCGCTGAAGCTGCGCGGCCTCAACCGACACCAATCCTTCCCCTATTCCGGCTATGCGCTGGGCCGCGCCGCGCAGGAAGCCGACGCCGAGATCCTCAAGCACACCCTCCATCTCAACATGGTGCGTACCTCGCACTATCCGCAATCGCCGTGGTTCCTCGACCATTGCGACCGCATCGGTCTCCTGGTGTTCGAGGAAATCCCGGGCTGGCAGCACATCGGCGACGCCGCCTGGAAGGCCGAGTCGGTCGAGAATGTCCGCCGCATGATCACCCGCGACTGGAACCACCCCTCGATCGTCATCTGGGGCGTCCGCATCAATGAATCGCAGGACGACCACGATTTCTACACCGAGACCAACCGTCTCGCGCACGAACTCGATTCCACCCGCCCCACCGGCGGCGTCCGCTACATCACCGACAGCGAGTTCCTCGAAGACGTTTACACCATGAACGACTTCATCCTCGGCAACGAGGAACTGGGCGGCAACCGGCCGCGCACGCCGCTGCGTCCGCAGCAGGAAAATACCGGCCTCACCCGCAACGTGCCCTACATGATCACCGAGTTCGGTGGCCACATGTACCCCACCAAGAGTTTTGACCAGGAACAGCGCCAGGCCGAGCACGTCCGCCGCCACCTCGAAGTGCTCAACGCCGCCTATGGCGATCCGTCAATTTCTGGCGCCATCGGCTGGTGCGCCTTCGACTACAACACCCACAAGGATTTCGGCGCCGGCGACCGCATCTGCCACCATGGCGTCATGGACATGTTCCGCGAGCCCAAATTCGCCGCCTATGTCTACGCCAGCCAGTGCGAGCCCGACGAGGAAGTGATCCTCGAGCCCGTCACCTTCTGGGCCCGCGGCGAGCGCAACATCGGCGGCACGCTGCCCCTGATGGTGCTGACCAACTGCGACGAGATCGAACTCGCCTATGGCAGCAACCCGCCCAAGCGCATCGGCCCCGATCGCGAGAACTTCCCGCATCTGCCGCACGCCCCCATCGTCATCGATCGCCGCCATTTCACCGCCGAGGAGCTTGGCCTCTGGGGCATGGAGTGGCTGGACGTGAAGATCACCGGCTTCGTCGGCGGCAAGCCGGCGGCCGAAGTCCGTTACGTCGCCGATCCGGTCGCCTCGACCCTGCATGTCGTGGCCGACCGCGACAGCATCTCGGCCACCGGCCAGGACAGCGTTCGCGTCATGGTCCGGGCCCTCGACCAGGCCGGACACAAGCTGCCGTTCCTGTTCGAGCCGGTGGAGATCGAGGTGACGGGCGCGGCCCGGCGTCTTGGCCCCGGCCTCGTGCCGCTGCGCGGTGGCGCGACCGGTTTCTGGCTCGAATCGACCGGCGCGGCCGGACCGATCACCATTGCCGTCACCAGTCCGCGTTTCGGCACCACCACCCTCTCGCTGACCGCCCGTTGAGGAGCACATCATGAGCGGATTGAAGCTGCGCGACGTCCGGAAGTCCTTCGGGTCCGTCGAGGTCATCAAGGGCGTCGACCTCGACATCGAGGAAAAGCAGTTCGTGGTCTTCGT
>JANXSI010000014.1 GCA_025352765.1 Devosia sp.
TTCACCTTCGCGGTACCGCAGGGCTACACGCTGCAGATCTCGAAGGGCGCCGTGGTGGGCGTCGCCGGCGACGGCGAGGCCGTTCGCTTCGACAGTTCCGTGGTGCCGACCAGCATCTCGCTCACCGACTACCTCAAATCGGGCTGGATCGCCGGGCTCAAGCCCGAGACCATCACCTCGCGCAGCCTCAACGGCTTCGATACCGCCTCGGGCGTTGCGGCCACCGACCAGTGGAACTTCCGGGTCCAGATCGTGCGCTACCAGGGGACGGTCTACCGCTTCATCTTTGCGGCGCGGGTCGACAGCGAGCTGTTCGCCCGCGGGGCCGAGCAGACCATCAACAGCTTCCGGGTGGCGACTCCCGCCGACCTGAAGCAGGTCCGCACCCTGAGCGTCCGGACGGTCACGGCGGGCGCCGTCGACACCGCCGACTCGCTCGCGCGCAAAATGGCGCCGGTGCCGAGCGCCACGAACCTCTTTTACATCCTCAACAATCTCTACCAGGGCGATCCGGTGGTGGCCGGCCAGCAATACAAGGTGATCGGCATCAACTGATGCGGCCGGGCAAAGAAAAAGGGCCGGTTTCCCGGCCCTTTTGAACTGTCTGCTGGCGCATTGACGCCTAGGCGGCGGCTTCTTCGGCCGCATCCGGCTCGGCCTTGGGGCCGCGGCGCGGGCTCTTGGCCAGGTTCTTCTGGATCAGCTGCTCGGCTTCGGTCAGCGTCAGCTTGTTGACGGCACCGATCTCGCGGCTCATCCGGTCCATGGCCTGCTCGAACAGCTGGCGCTCGGAGTAGGACTGCTCGGGCTGGTCGTCGGACCGGTAGAGGTCACGCACGACTTCCGAAATGGCGATCAGGTCGCCCGAATTGATCTTGGCTTCGTATTCCTGGGCACGGCGCGACCACATGGTGCGCTTGACGCGGGCGCGGCCGGTGACGGTCTCGAGGGCTTTCTTGACTACCGGCTCTTCAGCCAGCTTGCGCATTCCGACGGAGGCGATCTTGGCGGTCGGCACGCGCAGGGTCAGCTTGTCCTGCTCGAAAGAAATGACGAAAAGTTCAAGCTTGAGGCCAGCGACTTCCTGCTCGTCGATCGAGGTAATCATCCCGACGCCGTGCGCGGGGTAGACGATATACTCACCAGTCTTAAATCCGAGGCGCTGCATAGACTTCTTGGCTACCATAAAAAACTCCTTTGACGCCGCCGCGGGACCGGTTCTTTGCGGAAGACCGTCCTTGTTGCTTTTTTAGGCGCAAAACCCCGCCAACGTCCGGCCCCGCTAGACCGTCCGTTGGGTGAGACATCCATCGTGTCAAAAAAAGAGTGCCTCGCGGCACAGGGCTGGGTACTGCATCTATCTGAGGACCATAGCACAATTTTCCGGCAGAATCAAAACTGCCGAATCAATCGGGTTAACGGGCCTCGGCGCCGGGCGGGCAATGTGTGGACATGCCCGCTAAATGGGCAGACTCAGTCGCCCTGCCCAGGGGCCTCGGAGAAATACTTCTCGAGCTTGCCTTCGACGCCGTCGAATTCCTTGGCGTCGGAGGGGGCATCACGCTTTTCGGTGATGTTGGGCCAGGCGGAGGCGTATTTCGAGTTGAGCTCGAGCCATTTGTCGAGACCGGGCTCGGTATCGGGCTTGATCGCCTCGGCGGGGCATTCGGGCTCGCAGACGCCGCAGTCGATGCATTCGTCGGGATGGATGACGAGCATGTTCTCGCCTTCATAGAAGCAGTCGACGGGGCAAACCTCGACGCAGTCCATGTATTTGCACTTAATGCAATTGTCGGTGACGATATAGGTCATCTTGAGCAGGCGATCCCGAGGATGTGGGGACTGTCCGGCGGGAGGCGCCAGCAGGTCGTGTGGTTGCTAGCCCTTTTTAGAATGGCTCGCAAGTGATGGTCCGCGCACGCCGTTGCGGCGAAGTGGCCGAAAGCGGAAGCCGATTTCAATCCTCGTCACCTCGCAGCCGGTCGGTGTCGCGCCGGTCCTTCTTGGTCGGACGGCCCGAGCCCAAGTCGCGGGCGATGAACGGCGCCGTCTTGTCGGCCTTGGGCAGCGGGGCGGGTGACAGGTCCTCGTAGAGCAGGGCGGCTTCGGGGGCAGGTCTGCGTCGCGCACCCGGATCGAGGATCTTCCACACCAGCAGGCGTTCGTGCACCGTCATGGTGAGCACGTCGCCGGTCCCGACCTGGTGGTCGGTGTGCACCGTGCGCTCGGAATTGACCCGAACGGCGCCGGTCTCGATCAGCTTTTGCGCCAGCGTCCGCGATTTGACGGCGCGCGAAAAGAACAGCCACTTGTCGAGGCGCTGTTTTCCCAAGCGCTACTCGGACTTGGGATTGCGCAAAGCGAGCAGGGCAGCCCAGGGCGAATCCGGATCGACGGTGGTCTTGCGCTCTTCGCGCGGCCGATGCTCTTTCCAGTCGCTCTGCTCGCGCTTGCCGCCGAATTTCGGCTTGCTGTCGCGGCCATCGCGTTCCCCGCCGAACGGTTTCGGGCGCTTGGCGTCGAAGCGCGGGCTGCGCGGCTTGACGGGAGCGGCAGGCGCTGCCGCGGGCGCGGCAACGGCCTCGGACGGGGTAATCTCTGACGCCGGACGCGGCGCAAAGCGCTCGCGGTTGAAGCGGCGCGGCGGACGGGCGCCTTCGGCCGGCGCGGCGCCGTCCGCGGCTTCGGGGCGACGATGCTGATGGCGCGGCGGCGCGTCGGGACGGCGGCCACCGGGGAACCAGACCTCATCGAATTCGGGCTCGGCCGGTGCCGTGTCCACCGCTTCGGCGGGCGCCTTCGGCTCGGCCGCTGCGACGACGGTGTCGCCAGACGGGGTTTCGGCAGCGGCGGGGGCAGGATCGCTTGCCGAGACGTCGCTATGGGGCGGCGGCGCGCCAAGATCGGCTGTCGCGGCTTCGACTTCGGCGGCTTCGGCCGGAAGGGCTGCATCGCCCTCGACGGCCTGCGCTGCCGCCACATTGGCGGATGCATCTTCTGCTTCGGTCACGGCCGCCTCGGCGGCAGCAACCGGCGCGTCGACCGGGGCAGGCGCCGGCGGCGCCACCTTGGGCAGGCGGCGCAGGCGATAGCCCAGCGAGGTGAGGATCGAGGCAAAATCTTCGCCGGCGGTTCCCAGCAGCGAGGTCATTTCGACGGTGATGCGGAAGCCGTTGCCTTCGGCGGCGCCCAGCGGCACTTCGCCCTGGTGGGTCTTGGCATCGAGCGCGATCAGCGGCCGGATGATGTCGGCGAGGCGCTCGAGGATGTCCACACGGACGGCGCGGCGGCCGGCGACCTTGAAGCCCGCGACCTCGTAAAGCTTGACCGAGATCTCGGGGTCGACCTGGAACGATGTTCGTCCCGACAGCACGATATGGGGCAGCTCCGAGACACCCGGCTGGCGGATGCCGCCGTTCTTGAGCGCATAGAGAATGATCGCCAGTTCGCGCGGCGCCGGCTTCAGGGCCAGCGGCACGTAGATATGGTAGGCGCCGAACTTGATGCCGAGCTTGCGCATCTTGGCGCGCACGTCCTGGTCGAGCGCCTTGACCTCGTCGCTCACCGCCTGGCGCGGCAGAAGGCCGAGATTTTCGTAAAGCCGATAGGCGAGGCCGCGGGGCGTGCCTTCGAGGTCGGCGGGCGCCTCGAGCTGCAGCACGGGCTCGAGCACGGTGTTGATGTGATGACGCAGCCAGAGATTAAGCCGGTCCTGCACCCGCTCGAGATCGGGGCCGGTGAGGCTTTCATCGGCCAGCACGATGACGCGCGGCGCAAACAGTCTGTCGCCTTCCGCGAGCGTGCCGACCACTTCGCCGCGCCAGCGCAGCGAGCCGTCGGTCGACAGCACGAACTCCTCGTTGGGCGCACCGGCGACCCGCTCGGCCCGCCGGGCGATTTCGGGCGCCACGGCCTGGGCCGCCGCCGAGGCGAGCGACTTGGCGTCGCTGTCGCCATCCGAACGCGCCAAAGTGAACCTGAAGCCCTGGATGGAGCCGATCAGGTGACCTTCGAGACTGATGTCGCCGCGGTCGTTGATTTCGGGAGTGGCCATAGATCTGTCTCTCAAGTGGCGCATGAGCACACTGGTGCGCCGGTCGACGAAACGCTGAGTCAGGCGCTCGTGTAGCGCGTCGCTCAGCCGGTCTTCGATGTCTCGGGTCTTTTCGCGCCAATGCGCCGGGTCTTCAAGCCAGTTTTTCCGGTTGGCGACATAGGTCCAGGTACGGATCTGCCGGATCCGGTTGCTGAGGGTATCAATATCCCCGCTGGCATTGTCGCAGAAGCGCACCTGCTCGGCAATCCAGTCGGTGGAGATGGCGCCGTGCCGCCTGAGATCAGTGTAAACGCGGGTAATGATCTCGCCATGCTGGGCTGGCGAGATGTCGCGATAGTCGGGCAGCGCACAGCATTGCCAGAGCAGTTCGACCGCGGCGCGGCCGATGGCGAGATCGCCGGCCTCGTTGCGCGACAGGAATTCGAGCGCCTGCTGGTCGGTGGCGATGGGGACGCGGGTCAGCGCCTTGATGCCCGGGGAAACCTCTAGGCTCGACCGCAGCGCCTCGAGCGAGGCGAAGTCGAGCTCGGCATTGCGCCACTGCACCTGCCGGATCGGTTCGAAATCATGGCTTTCGAGCGCCACGATCAGCTCTTCCTCGAACGGGGCGGCGTTGCCGGTGACGCCGAAGGTGCCGTTGTGCATGTGCCGGCCGGCCCGTCCGGCGATCTGGCCGAACTCGGCCGGGGTCAGCGGCCGGGTCTGGTGGCCGTCGAACTTGCGGTCGTCGGCGAAGGCGACGTGGTGCACGTCGAGGTTGAGCCCCATGCCGATGGCGTCGGTGGCGACGAGGAAATCGACGTCGCCGTTCTGGTACATGTCGACCTGGGCATTGCGGGTGCGGGGGCTCAGCGCGCCCATCACCACCGCGGCGCCGCCGCGTTCGCGCCGGATCAGTTCGGCGATGGCGTAGACCTCGCGGGCCGAGAACGCGACGATCGCCGAGCGCGACGGCTGCCGCGAGATTTTCTTGCTGCCCGAATAGGTGAGGGTCGAAAAGCGCGGCCGGTGGATGATCTCGGCATCGGGCAACAGTGTGCGGATCAGCGGCGCCATGGTGGCGGCGCCCAGCAGCAGCGTTTCGCTCAAGCCGCGGGCATGCAGGATCCGGTTGGTGAAGACGTGGCCGCGGTCGAAATCCGTCGCCACCTGGATTTCGTCGACCGCGAGGCACTCGACCACGACGTCGAGCGGCATCGCTTCGACGGTACAGACCCAGTAGCGCGCCTTGGGCGGCAAGATCCGCTCTTCGCCGGTGACGAGCGCCACCGCATCGGCCCCGACGCGGTTGGCGACGCGGGCATAAACCTCGCGCGCCAACAGGCGCAGCGGCAGGCCGATCATCCCCGAACGGTGCGCCAGCATCCGCTCGATGGCAAAATACGTCTTGCCGGTGTTGGTGGGGCCAAGGATGGCCTTGAGGGAGGAGGCGGCGGTCATCTCAAGGCTATGTAGGGGAGGATCGGGGATGGGGCTAGTGTACCGAGTGAACACGTTTGGCGGGTGCGGCGGCTTTGATCGTTAACACTTGAAACAAAAACGGAACAAAACCGGGTCGAATCGGCGGCGAATCGACAATGTCGCTTTGTTCCCGGCTACCTGTGGTGGGTCGATCGCGCTGATTCCAGCTAGGCACTCCGCCGGCTCCAAAAGTCTCTCGATTTTGTGCCTCAAACCATTCACATGTCTTGCGAATTTATTGATTTTCGGTCGCCGCTCGCCTTGCTCGGCCGATCGTCAACAAAGGATGAAGGCGGCTGCCGCAAAAATACTTTGCGCGTTCGCAGCTCGGTGCCCGCAGGCCGGGGCATCTCTTTGGCAAAATTGATGAAAAAGCCATTGACCGTGCCGGAACGGCACAGCCGAAATCTTCACACCCAGTTAACCATAAATGTGGCGGCGCGCACGAGATGGCCGGAAAAACGCCGCGCGCGCCCGTGGCGGCGGCGCCGTGCGGTCAGATCGGCACAGAGGTCAGTTGAGGCTGGTCAGGACCATCGACAGGTCGCCCATCGAGGTGCTGAGCAGCACCCGGTAGGGGATGAAGTAGCCCGTGTCGCGCAGCGGCGCGTACCAGATCAGGATGCGATCGTCCTGGGCCAGTGAGTTGGTGATCTCGGAGGTGGTGTAGTGCCCCGAAATCGGCTTGTAGGCGACGTGGCAAAGGACAACCGGGCCCTGGTAACCGGTGCGCTGCGAGGTCGCGACATCGTCCTTGGCGTAGTTGAAGTCGAGATCGAAGCGCTCAATGCCGGTAAAGATCCGCGCGTGGTAGTCGCAGAGCGACCGGTCGAGGCTGCCGCCCCGCCGGATGAAGGCGGCCAGCATGTCGTTGACGCCGGTCAGCTGCTTCCGCTCAATCGGGATGCGGTTGATGTTGTTGACGATGGGTGGGTCGATGATGAAGGCGCCGACATTGCCCGCCGCGTAGGCCACCTTGACCGAAAAGTCCTCGCCGCCCGAATGGGTGACGAGGTCGAAACTGTCCGAACGGAGACCATCGGGCCCTACCGAGCCGCTCGATCGCGACACGGCGGTGCCGCTGGCAACGAGCTGGGCGACCCCCGTGACGTTGGCGTCGAGCGCCAGATCGTAGGTCTTGCCGCTATCGGTCAGCTTGAACTTGGCGGTGGCGATGATATTTCCGCCCAGGTTGATCACGTAGCTGGCGCCGGCACTGGTGTCGGCGCGGGCCGGCCCGATGGACGCCAGCGCCAGGAGGACGACGGGAAACGCCCCAAGCAAACGGAAAACGGCCAATCTAACCCTCGGAGTCCTGAGGCCCCGGAGGGGGCGAATCGCATGAGCGGACCAAATTGCCCGGCGCGCCGTGGGCTGGCAAGGCGCTCACGGAGAGGTTCACTTGACGCACAAGCCCGGTTTCTCTATGGAAGCCCCTCAATCAAGGTAGATCAGGGCCCGATGCGGGAATCTTCCGCCTCAGGGACGTTTTGACAGGAATTCGATTATGGCGCGCCGCTGCGAACTGACTGGCAAGGGTGTGATGACGGGCAACAATGTGAGCCACGCCGTCAACCGGACCCGTCGCCGCTTCCTCCCGAACCTCCTCAACGTGTCGCTGATCTCGGACGCGCTGGGCCGGACGGTTCGGCTGCGCATCACCGCGCATGCGCTGCGCTCGGTCGAGCACCGCGGTGGCCTCGACGAATTCCTGGTGAAGGCCGCCGACGACGAACTGTCGCCGAACGCCCTGGCGCTGAAGAAGGAAGTCCGGGCCGCTCTCGCCGCCTGAGGTCTTCCGGAAAAATCTTTCGACCGCGCGTTCCGCAAGGGCCGCGCGGTTTTGTTTTGAACTCTGCCCGCCGCGTTCACCCCGAACGCGTCTCTCCCTCGCGCCGGTCTGCTGCCGGAGTGCGACAAACGTTAGGTGCGATATGTTCGCTCGCTTCGCCTTGGCGGTTGCCGCCATGGTCGTGGTCGTCACGGCCTCCAATATCCTCGTGCAGTTTCCGGTCGGGGCCGATCTCGGTCCGATCCGCCTCGGCGACATCCTCACCTGGGGCGCCTTCACCTACCCCTTCGCGTTCCTCGTCTCCGATCTCACCAATCGCTATGACGGTCCGCAGCGCGCCCGTCTGGTGGTGCTGGTCGGCTTTGCGGTGGCGCTCGGCCTCTCGGTCTATCTCTCCACCCCGCGCATCGCCATCGCCTCGGCGACGGCGTTCCTCGTCGGCCAGTTGCTCGACATCGCGGTGTTCTCGCGGCTGAGGAATCGCATGTGGCTGCTGCCGCCGCTGGCCGCCTCGCTCATCGGCTCGCTGCTCGACACGGCGATCTTCTTTTCGATCGCCTTCGCGCCGCTGTTGGGTTTCGTCGACGCCTGGTTCGGCGCTCCTGACGGCTCGCTCGGCTTTGCCGCACCCTGGCTCGGCGTCGGCACCGAGGTCCCGCTCTGGCTGTCGCTCGCCTCGGGCGATTTTGCGGTCAAGTTCCTCGCCGCCCTGCTGCTGCTGGCGCCCTACCGGCTGCTGATGGGCGCGATTGCCCGACCGGTGCCGGCGGCCGCCTAAACCGCTTTGCGCGGACGGCCGCCCTTGGCGCCATTGGCGCGCGCCGCGGCCGCCTTGGCGGGCGACTTCGCCCGGCCGGCGAGTTGCGCCATGTATTTCTTGGTGCCGAACAGACCAGCGAGAAGGCCGGGAACGGTGAAGCCCTCGTTGATCGTCTCCCAATGGGGCGCAAACCCGTCCCCCTTGAGGGTGATCTGAGCAAGGTCGTCGTCAGCAGCGTCAGTCAATCCTTGCGCCAAGCGTGCCGGAAACATGAAGGTGCTGCCATTGGTCAGTTCGATAATCACGCGACCGCTCTTTCGGTCGTAGCGCGCCGAGCTGGCGCGGGGCTCGATCAAGTCGGCAATGCGTCCCCGTTCGTTCGCGGCAGCGATTTCTTCATCGGAAATTTCGATCTCAACCATGGATGTCTCTCCACATCTGCAGCAGTTCGTCTCGATGCTCGAATACAGCCTGCAGCGCCCTTAGGATGTCGCCGCTCTTGAAGCCGGAGGACCGTTGCAGGACCGGACGCCCGCCTCTCCCGGAAATCGCGATCTTAGCCTTGCCATCCCGGTACCCATGGACATGCGGCGGTGGATGATCGTGAATCTAGATCGCGAACTCGAGGTCATGGGACCGAAGCACCGTAATCATGCCCGTCAAAATAACCCAACGCGTTGGGTTATTCAATCTGGTAGGCTGAACTCGAGCAGCAGCGTACGTTCCCAGTCGTTGAAATTGTTGTCCGAGATCACCGTGATGCGGGTCTGACCGGTGGCCGTCTGGTGGACGGCGACGCCCTCCATGTTGTCGAGTTCGCCACCGACGCCCTCGTAGAGGACCTGGCCCTGCATCTCGGCGCCGGGCTTCACGTCGGCGGCCTTGATCCGCACCAGCCGGGCCGCGAAATTGACCAGCACTACGCCACGCTCGAGCACCAGCAGGTCGCCATTGGGGAGGAAGGCGCAGTCGGTCGGGTTGGTCGAGGCGCCGGATCGATAGCTGAGCGGCCCTTTGTCGGACTTGCCCAGCAGATACGCCGAATGGGCGCCATCGCCGGTGATCACGCCCTCAGTGAGCAAGAGGGTCGAACCGGCGACCGGCGAGCTGGGCGGCGCGAGGCAGACGGCTTCGAGGCTTTCGTTTGTGCGCGTTTTGCTCAGCCAGTCGGGGATCGTCACGTCGCGCGCCGGGCCCGTCGGAACGCCGTTCTCGAGCGCGAAGTCGGCGACGCGGGTCAAGTTCTCAAAGCCGACCCGCACGGCCGCCGGTCCGTCCTTGCGCTCGAGCACGGCCAGCGCTTCGGCGTCGCGCGCATAGGCGCGGGGCAGGTCGGCGCCCTTGGAGTTCTGGATGGGGACGATCGTGACGCCGACCAGCGACAGCGGCGCGCCGTGCTCGTCGTAGATCAGCTGGCCGGAGACGAAGTTGCCGTGGTCCGAGACCATGGCGAGCTTGCCGTCGGGACTGGTGAAGCCTATGCCGCTCAGCCCGCCGAAGGTGTCGGTGGCGCTTCGCAATTCGAGGCCGCCCTCGAAGATCAGCTCCTGGGTGCGGCCACCGACACCGGCGCCGGCAAACTGCGAAAGCTGGACAGCCGTGACGGTTGCGTCATCGGCCAGGGCAGAGGAAACGCACAGCGTCGCGGCCAGCAGCACTGCCAGCCGCCCGATCATGTGCGGCGGCCCCGCCGGTTCTGGCCCGGTGGCTCTTCGTCGAACAGCGAGGCGAGTTCGTCGGTCAGCGCCCCGCCCAGCTCCTCGGCGTCGAGCAGCGTCACGGCGCGGCGATAGTAGCGCGTCACGTCGTGGCCGATGCCGACGGCCACCAGCTGGATCGGCGTTCTGGTCTCGATCTCTTCGATCACCTGCCGCAGATGCGCCTCGAGGTAGTTGCCGGCGTTGACGCTCTGGGTCGAATCGTCGACCGGCGCGCCATCGGAGATCACCATAAGGATGCGGCGATTTTCGGTCCGCGCCAGCAGCCGCTTCTTGGCCCAGTCGAGCGCTTCGCCGTCGATGTTTTCCTTGAGTAGTCCCTCGCGCATCATCAGCCCGAGATTGCGCCGGGCGTGCCGCCACGGTTCGTCGGCGCCCTTGTAGATGATGTGGCGGATGTCGTTGACGCGGCCCGGCTGAGACGGGCGTCCGGCCTCGAGCCAGGCTTCGCGGCTCTTGCCGCCCTTCCAGGCGCGGGTGGTGAAGCCCAGGATCTCGACCTTGACGCCGCAGCGTTCGAGCGTGCGCGCGAGGATGTCGCCGCAGATCGCCGCAATGGTGATCGGCCGGCCGCGCATCGAGCCCGAATTGTCAATCAGCAGCGTCACTACGGTGTCGCGGAAATCGGTGTCGCGCTCGACCTTGAAGCTCAGCGCCTGCAGCGGGTCGGTGACGACGCGGGTCAGCCGCGCGGTGTCGAGCAGCCCTTCCTCGAGGTCGAACTCCCAGCTGCGCGACTGCTGCGCCATCAGGCGCCGCTGCAGCTTGTTGGCGAGCCGCGCCACGGCGCCGGCAAGGTTCTCGAGCTGCTTGTCGAGCATGGCGCGGAGCTGGTCGAGCTCCTCGGGCGGGCAGAGCTCGGCGGCCTTCACGGTCTCGTCGAACTTCTGGGTGAAGACCTTGTAGTTGAAGACGTTCTGGAATTCCTTGGCGTTGGCGCCAGGGGGCGGCAGCGGTGCCTCGTCGCCGGCTTCGCCGGGCTGGTCCTCGTCGCTTTCGGTGAAATCGGTGTCCGAGCCTTCGGTCTCGCCGGTCTCGTCGCTGTCGCCAGGGGTCTGGTCTTCCTGGGCTTCCGAATCCTCGGACTCACCCTCGCCCTGCTCGGGCGTCTTGTCGTCGTCCTGGCCCTTTTCGGGGTCCTGGTCGTCGCCCTGTTCCTCGTCGTCGCCGTCCAGGTCGTCGAGGTCGCCTTCGGGCACGAGGTTGAGGTCGCGCAGCAGCAGTTTGGCGGCGCGGGCGAACAGGTCCTGGTTGTCGACCTGCGACAGGAGCGTCGTCAGCGACAGCCCGGCCTTCTGCTCGATGTCCTTCTTCCACAAATCGACGATCGCGTGACCCGAGGGCGGGATGGCGATGCCGGCGAGACGCTCGCGGAGGATCAGGCCGAGCACTTCGCCGAGCGGCGCGTCGTCCTTGTTGCCGACTTCGGCAAGGTTGGAGCGGAACAGCCGGTCGTCCAGCATCTCGTGGATATTGCCGCCCATGCCGGGCATGCGCAGCACGCCCAGCGCCTCGACCCGCGCCTGCTCGAGCGCATCGAACGCGGCGCGGGCCTCTGGCTCGGCCGGGGCGCGCTTCTTGTGCACTTCGGGGTCGTGGCTGGCGAGCCGCATGGCCATGGCGTCGCCCTGGCCGCGGGCGATGGCGACGTCACGGCGGGTCGGCAGGCGCGGCAGGTTAGCGAGCCGGGCCTTGTCGGCGGTCAGCAGCGGCCGGTCGGCCGAAAAGCTCACCTCGAGCTCGGGCTTGCCGGCAATAGCGCGCACCGCCGCGCTCATGGCGCTTTTGAACGGCGCCGTGGTGTCGGGCTTGTTCTGCTTTCCCCGGGGTGGCTGCGCCATTGAACTAGGCGGTCACGGCCAGGTTGGCGGCCGATTCCGGCAGATCCTCGCCGAACACGCGCTGGTAGAACTCGGCCACCACCGGGCGCTCGAGCTCGTCGCATTTGTTGAGGAAAGTCAGTCGGAACGAAAAGCCGATGTCGCCGAAGATTTCGGCGTTCTCGGCCCAGGTGATCACCGTGCGCGGGCTCATCACGGTCGACAGATCGCCATTGATGAAGGCCGACCGGGTGAGATCGGCGAGGCGCACCATATTGGACACGGTCTTCCGGCCCTTTTCGGTCGCCTGGTAGCTCTTGGCCTTGGCCAGGACGATCCCGACTTCCTTGTCGTGCGGCAGATAGTTGAGCGTGGTGACGATCGACCAGCGGTCCATCTGGCCCTGATTGATCTGCTGGGTGCCGTGATAGAGGCCCGAGGTGTCGCCGAGGCCGATGGTGTTGGTGGTGGCAAACAGGCGGAACGCCGGGTGCGGCACGATCACGCGGTTCTGGTCGAGCAGCGTCAGTCGGCCCTGGGTTTCGAGCACGCGCTGGATCACGAACATCACGTCCGGACGGCCGGCGTCGTATTCGTCGAACACCAGCGCGACATTGTTCTGCACCGCCCACGGCAGGATGCCGTCGCGGAATTCGGTGATCTGCTTGCCGTCCTTGACGACGATCGCGTCCTTGCCGACGAGATCGATGCGGCTCACATGCGCGTCGAGGTTGACGCGGACCAGCGGCCAGTTGAGGCGCGCCGCGACCTGCTCGATATGCGTCGATTTGCCGGTGCCGTGATAGCCCTGCACCATGACGCGGCGGTTGAAGGCAAAGCCCGCAAGGATCGCCAGCGTGGTGTTGCGGTCGAACAGGTAGTCGGGGTCCATCGGCGGCGCGTGGCCGTCGGCCTCGGCGTAGCCCTTGACCTTCATGTCGGTGTCGATGCCGAACAGGTCGCGGACGGAAAATTCCTTGTTCGGCAGGTTGGTGTAGTCGGCCATTTGCTCAAGCTCATCGGAAGAGGGCCAACGTCACGCTGACCGGGAGGTTGCGGGCTCTATAGCAGCAACGTTTGGCGGGGGGTAGGGGCCGATTTGGCTCACCCCGGATGCATCCAAAGGTTGGGTCCGGCCGGAGCGACAGCGGGAGCAAATCCCCGAAAATGCCCGATCCGGCGGGGACTTGGAGTCTTCGGTGCGGTTTCGGACGCCGCGCGCAGCGGCGGCGTCCGCTCAGTTGGCCACAAAACCCTTGGTCTTGAGGTGGCTGTAGGCGGCGATGATCGAGCGCAGACGGTCTTCGGACGATTTGTCGCCGCCGTTGGCGTCGGGGTGGTGGATCTTCACCAGGGCCTTGTAGGCGCGCTTGATCTCTTCGGATTTGGCCGAGGTCTTGAAGCCGAGCGCCTCGAAGGCGCGGCGGTCGTTCTCGTGCAGCTTGATCGTCCGCTCGGGCGCGGGGCCCCGGGCATTGTGTCGCGCGTAGCGCGCCCAGACATGCAGCGGATCGGAAAAGCGCTTGGCGCCGGCGGCTGCCGGGCCCTTTCCGGGCATGCGGGGACCACTCGAGGCGCCCGGCTTGGTGCCAAGGCCCCAGCTCGGGCGGCCGTCGGTCTGCGCCGTCTGGTGCAGGTGCTTTTCGCGGTCCTTGTCGTCCATGTCGGCGAAGAAGTTGAACGCCGTGTTGTAGTGGCGGACGTGCTCGAGGCAGAAATGGTGATACTCGCCCTCGAAGCGATGACCCTTGGGCGCCTTGTAGATGCCGGGCAGCGCGCAGCCTTCCCAGGCGCAGTCGGGAACCTCGGCCTGCTTCTGCGGCGCCGCGCGCCGCGAGGAGATCCGGATTTTGTCGAAGATCTTGGAATCCAGTTTCATCAGTCCTAGTTAGGTTCGAGTTCTCATCAAGGCTGCGCAGCCAAATGGCAAGCGTCTTCCGACGTTTGCCGACCACACTCTAAACAGAGCTCAAGGGGGCCTAGGCATATGCCTGTTCGAGACGTGATTGTCCAAAAACTTTCGGCCAAATTCGCTCCAAGCCATCTTGAAGTGATCGACGAAAGCCATCGCCACGCGGGTCACTCCGGTTCGCGGCCCGAGGGCGAGACGCATTTTCGCGTTCGCATCACCGCCGATGCCCTCTCGGGACTGAGCCGCGTGGCGCAGCACCGGGCGATCATGGAAACCCTCGACGTCGAGCTGAAGTCGGGCGTTCATGCCCTCGCCATCGAGGCCACGGCGTGCCACTAGCGGAGTTGTCCCCGGCGGCGACCGTCCTTGAGATAATCATTTTGCGGCCAAGCGCCAGTTTGGGGCGAAGCTAAGGCCGTTGACTATGTCGTGACCCCGGCTCGCGAATTTTGCGGCCGGTCGTTGCCGCAGCCCCACAATGCGGCGGAACCCCGTCGCAAGCGTGTCATGCCGCCACGCCAGCGGCGAAGTTTTGCCCCGCTCGATTGCGAGCAGTTTTCCTGCAGACAGCTTCAGGAGGGCGCAATGAACATGTCGCATCTGGCGGCAGCGATTGCCGCTGCGTGCATCGCCGCGGGTCCGGCGGCGGTATCGGCCGCCGACAGCACGCTGGTGCTGGTGATGGCAGGCGAGGCCTATGACGGTCCGCCAAAATTCGAGGTGGATTTCGACGGCAAGCCCCTGGGGGAGGGCAGTGTCGCCGCCGCGATCGATACGGCTCGGGCCGGGCGGTTCGCCGCCGCGGCCGACAAGACGCCGTACATTCAGAGCTTCAGCTTTGCGGTTCCCGAGGCCGCGTTCCGGCCGGACGGCGAGGTGCGGATCAAGTTTCTCAACGAGGCCTTCGGCGGCCCTGGCTCGGATCGCGACCGGACGCTCTATCTGGCCTCGGTCAGCCTCAACGGGCGGGCGGTCACGGCGTCGGGGCTCTCGACCGAGACGCCGGCCGGTCCCCGGTCGAACCAGACGCTGGGCGAGTTCCTGGTGCTGCCCGACGGCACCACCGATGCGGTGTCGCGGGCCCCGCAGGGCGGCTGGCCCGCGCCGTCGGTTTCGGCTGCTGTGCCGGCCGCGGCCGGCGTCGCGCCGCCGGCGGATGGCACCCAGGCTATCGATCCGATGACCACCAGCACCGCCGAGGCAATCCCGGCTTCCGCTCCGGCGCCGGCACCGGCTCCGGTAGCGGTCGAGAAGGCCGCGCCCGCCGACGTCGCCACGGGCAACCAGGATCCCGAGGCCGGTGCCAAGGACTGCGATCTCGAGCAGAAGTACAACGTCGTGGGGTTTAACGAAAACTCCAACGCGCTGACCCCGCGGCTGATCGAGCGGCTCGACCAGGTGGTTGCCGATATTGGCGACCGGCAATGCAACGTGCAGGTCACCGGCTATTCGAGCCGGCAGGGGTCGACCGCCTCCAACGCACTGTTCGCGGTCGAGCGGGCGCAGAATTCGCTGAAATACCTGCAGGAGCACGGGGTGAAATTCGTGCAGGCCAGCGCCACCGGCGTCGGGGCGACCGACCAGTTCGGTCCCGATTACCGCGCCAACCGCCGCGTCGTGATCATCGTCACGCCGTAGCCGCCGATCGCGCTCAGGGTAGCGCGGTCGTTCGTCCCGCAGTGGAATTCCCTCTCTCTCGCCAGGGAGGGATAGATGGGCCGGCCAAAGTCCGGTCCGTCACTCCGGCGTCGTTCCGTCCCGCAAGGGACA
>JANXSI010000022.1 GCA_025352765.1 Devosia sp.
GGCCTTGGTTCGACCCAGTTCATCTTCTGGAGCCTGCCCGAAGACGCCGGTACGGTCAGCGCGAATTTCGCCGACAAGGTCATCGAGACCGCGACCGTCACCGAGTAAACAGCCTCATCGGCAAAAAAGGGCGGCCGCGGGGCCGCCCTTTTTCATTTTGGTCACGCCGCGCCGAAACGCGCCGCTCTAGACGGCAATCAGGCCGTCGAAATGCTCGGCGAGCTTGGCGGTCGGGATATTGGTCAGATCCTTGGGCAGTTCGGCGATGATGGTCTTTTTGACCCCCTCGCTGAGCGCGGTGCGCAGTTCGCCGAGCGCGATGGGCGCTGCGGCAATGATCAGGCGCGCGAACGCGCCCTCGGCCAGCTTGGCGTCCAGCACCTTGGCCAGATGCTCGACGAAGCGCCGTTCGCGCACGTCGACGGGGTCGGATTTGTACTCGACAGCGGAGCGGGTTCCAGAGGCGCCAGTGCCGCCCGAACGGCCCGGCCGATCGGCCATGATGTCCCCGGACTTCAGGTGCGCCTGCGACATCTCGAGGTCGGGCAAGGCGCGCATGCCCTTGCCGGGCCCGTCATGTTCGAAGAATTTTGCCGCATCTCCGTCGGCGATTACGATCCACGTCACGGTCGGTTTCATCAAGCGACTCCTTTTGTCTTACTAAGGCTCAACGCCTGCCCGGGCAAATGGCTGCCATCGGCCCGGCCACTGGACCGGATCACAAACAGTGATTGGCGAGCCGCCTCCGGCATTGATAGTGATCGGCTTTCAGGACCTCTTGCCTTGACCTCCCGCAAAACCAGCGCCGTCGCCGTCCAAGCCGATGCCCGGGCTCGTGCCGGATTCGCCGCCGGTGTCGGCGCCTACCTCCTGTGGGGGTTTCTGCCGCTGCTGTTCCACGCACTCGGCGCGGCCGGCGCACTGACCATCGTCGCCGACCGAACCGTCTGGTCGCTGATTTTCGTCGGGGCAATCCTCCTGCTTGGTCGACGCTTCGGCGAGGTGAAGACGGCACTCGCCCATTGGCCAACGCTGCGCAGCATGATCTTTTCGTCGGTGCTGCTGGCCGCCAACTGGCTGATCTATGTGTGGGCCGTCGAAACCGGGCAGGTGCTCGAGGGCAGTTTTGGCTATTTCATCAATCCGATGGTCAACGTGGCCATCGGCATGGTGCTCCTGGGCGAGCGGCAGAACCGCTGGCAGCTGGTGGCGATCGCCGTTGCCATTGCAGCCATCGGCCTCCAGGCGGTCGGCATCGGCCGCATTCCGTTCATCGCGCTCAGCCTCGCCGTGACCTTCGGGTTTTACGGCTTCTTCCGCAAGACCGCGCGAGTCGCCTCGACCAGCGGGCTGTTCGTCGAAACGCTGATCCTGGTGCCGCTGGCGCTGCTCTATCTGGGTTACACCGTCTTCCGCGACCACGGCCTCGGGGTACATGGCGATCCCTATTCCCTGACCCTCCTGGTCCTGACCGGGCCGGCGACCGCCGTGCCGCTGCTGCTGTTCGCCTTTGCGGTGCAGCGGCTCCGGCTGACCACCGCGGGCATGCTGCAGTACATCGGCCCCTCGATCCAGTTCGGGCTCGCGGTCTTCGTCTTCCACGAGGCGATCAACCTCACGCAATTGTTGAGCTTTGGCCTGATCTGGCTGTCGCTGCTGATCTATTCGGCCGATACCGTGTTCCGGCGGCGGGCGGTGCCCGCATGAGCGAGCGGTTGCCGGCGAGAACGCTTGAAGCCACGCTGACCTGGGTCGGCTGGGCGCCGGGCAAGGATTTCGTCTCGACCGCGGCCGATCGGCTGCGCCTCACCTATGCCGGCATCGAGGGCGATCTCCATGCCGGGCTGACCCGCCCAAGCGGCGCGCGCGAGCCGTGGTATCCGCGTGGCACCGAGATGAAGAACGAGCGCCAGCTCTCCATCGTCTCGGTGGAGGACAATGCCGAAATCGCCGCGGCGCTGGGCATCTCGGATCTGCGGCCCGAATGGATCGGCGGCAATCTCGTGCTTTCGGGTGTGCCCAACCTCAGCCACTTGCCGCCGCGCTCGATCCTGTTCTTTCCCTCGGGCGCCACCATCCGCATCGACGGCGACAACGGCCCCTGCCGGCAGGCCGGCCGCGCCGT
>JANXSI010000036.1 GCA_025352765.1 Devosia sp.
GACGCCAAGGCCAAGGAACTGCTGACCGAGGCCGGCTACGGCCCCGACAAGCCGATCAGCTTCACCTACATCTACAACACCTCGGTCGCGCATCAGCAGATCGCCACGGTCGTGTCGCAGATGCTCAAGGAGAAGCTCGGCATCAACATGACGCTGCAGGACATGGAGTTCGCAACGCTGCTCGACAAGCGCCACCAGCGCGATTTCGACGTGGCCCGCGACGCCTGGTGCGGCGACTACAACGAGGCCTCGACCTTCGAGGGCCTGATGGACTCGACCTCCTCGCAGAACAATTCCGGCTACTCGAACCCGGATGTCGACAAGTGGCTCAAGGACGCCTCGACCAGCAAGGACCCGAACGTCCAGTACAAGCAGATCGAAGAGCAGGTCCAGAAGGACGTCCCGATCATCCCGATCTACTTCTACACCAAGGTGTTCCTGCAGAAGCCGACCATCAAGGGCTGGCCGTACGACAACGTCGAGCAGGTCTGGTACGGCAAGGATCTCTACAAGACCGCGGAATAATCTCCGCCTGAGTTGATCCGGGCCCCGCGCACAGTGCGCGGGGCCTCAGCCGTTACCGGCTTTTCTGTGGAACACTGATCTAATGCTGATTTTCATCCTCAAGCGACTGGCGATCTCGATTCCGACGCTGCTCGTCCTGATCATCGCCAGCTTCATTCTGATGAAGATCGCGCCGGGCAGCCCGTTCACGGGCGAGAAGAACCTTCCGCCCGAAACGCTCAAGAACATCTTTGCCCGCTACGGCCTCGACAAGCCGCAATGGCAGCAACTGCTCGAATACATCTGGAACATCGTGGCGCATTTCGATTTCGGGCCGTCGTTCAAGTACAAGGATCGCTCGGTCAACGACATCATTGCGCAGGGTTTTCCCGTCACCCTGACCTACGGCTTCTGGTCGTTCCTGCTGGCCGCCCTCGTCGGCATCGGGCTCGGCGCTGTCGCGGCCGTCAAGCAGAACAGCTGGATCGACTATCTCTCGGTTGGCGTCACCATCGGCGCGCAGGTCGTGCCGAACTTTGTGCTTGCGCCCATTCTCGTGCTGATCTTCACGCTGGGGCTGCACTGGCTGCCGGGTGGCGGCTGGAACGGCGGCAAGTGGAATTACATCATTCTGCCGGTGATCGCGCTCTCGACCACCTACATGGCCAACATCGCGCGCATCACGCGCTCGTCGATGCTCGAAGTGTTGCACTCCAATTTCATCCGCACGGCCCGCGCCAAGGGGCTGCCGGGCTACAAGGTGGTGCTGAAGCACGCCCTCAAGCCCGCGCTGCTGCCGGTCGTGTCCTATCTGGGGCCGGTGTTCGTCGGCATGATCACCGGTTCGGTGGTGGTCGATCTCTACTTTTCCACCGGCGGCATTGGTCAGGCCTTCGTCAACAGCGCGCTCAATCGGGACTATTCCACCATCCTCGGCGTGACGATCCTCCTGGGCGCCCTTACCATTGCCGGCAATCTTGCGGTCGATATCCTCTACGCGTGGATCGACCCCAAGATCCGCTACTAGGAGCGCGCGCCATGCTGGCTGAAGCAAAACTGGCGACGACCACCGCCGAGTCGAGAGCCGCGCCGGCGGCCCCCAAGGGCCGCTCGCTGTGGCGCGACGCGGCATCGCGCTTCATGCGCAACCGGGCGGCGCTGATCAGCGTGATCGTGCTGGTCCTCGTGGTGCTGTTCACCTTCGTCGGACCGCTGTTCACGCAATGGTCGATCGAAAAGATCGACTGGACGGTGGTGGGCAAGGTCAAGACCCTGGGCAAGCCGCTCCTGCCGAGCGGGCACTATTTCGGCACCGACGAGGTCGGCCGCGATCTCTATTCGCGCGTCATCCAGGGCACGCAGATCTCGCTGGCGGTCGGCGTCCTCGGAGCCGCCGTGGCGGTGATCGTGGGTACGCTCTATGGCGCCATCGCCGGCTATTTCGGCGGCCGTCTCGATAGTGCCATGATGCGCTTTGTCGATATCTTCTACTCGATCCCGTTCCTGTTCATCCTGATCCTGCTGCTGATCATGTTCGGCCGCTCGTTCGTCGTGCTGTTCATGGGCATCGGGCTGATCTCGTGGCTGGGGATGGCGCGCGTGGTGCGCGGACAGACGCTGACGCTCAAGAACCGCGAGTTCATCGAGGCGGCGGTCGCGACCGGGGTCAAGCCGCTGGCCGTGGTGTTCCGGCATATCGTGCCGAACCTGCTCGGCATCGTGGTGGTCTATGCGACGCTGCTGATCCCCGAAATCATCCTGCTCGAGAGCTTCATCTCGTTCCTCGGTCTCGGCATCCAGGACCCCAACACCTCGCTCGGCGCGCTGATCTCGGAAGGCGCCCGCACCATGCAGTATGGCGAACTGTGGCAGATCGGCTTTCCGCTCGGCTTCTTCGTCATCATCCTGTTCAGTTTCTTTTTTGCCGGCGACGGGCTGCGCGACGCGCTCGATCCCAAGGACCGCTGATGACTCTTCTCGACGTCACCGATCTCTCGATCGGCTTTCACATGCCCGGCCGCGACGTGCAGGTCGTCAACCGGGTCAGCTTCTCGCTGCAGCAGGGCGAAACGCTCGCCATCGTCGGCGAAAGCGGTTCGGGCAAGACGCAGACGGCGTTCTCGCTGATCGGGCTCTTGGCCAAGAACGGCTACGCCTCGGGCAGCGTGAAGTTCGAGGGCCAGGAGCTGCTCGGCCTGCGCGAGCGCGGCCTCAACAAAGTCCGCTCGGAAAAGATCGCGATGATCTTTCAGGACCCCATGACCTCGCTCAATCCCTATATCCGGATCGGCGAGCAACTGGTCGAGGTGCTGACGCTGCACAAAGGCATGACCCGGGCGGCGGCGCAGGCGGAATCGCTGCGCATGCTCGACGCGGTCAAGCTGCCGGACGCGCGCAACATCGCCAACCGTTTCCCGCACGAGTGCTCGGGCGGCATGCGGCAGCGCATCATGATCGCGATGGCGCTGCTCTGCCGGCCGAAACTGCTGATCGCCGACGAGCCGACCACGGCGCTCGACGTCACGGTGCAGGCGCAGATGCTCGAGCTCTTCACGTCGCTCACCGCCGAATTCGGCACGGCGCTCATCATCATTACGCACGACCTCGGCGTCGTTGCCGGCCTCGCCGACAAGATGCTGGTGATGTATGCGGGGCGGGCGGTCGAGACGGGGACTGTCGACGAACTGTTCTACGATCCGCGCCACCCCTATACGCTGGGCCTGCTCAACTCGACGCCCAATGTCGAGGTCAGGACCGAGCGGCTCAACACCATCACCGGCACGCCCCCCAATCTCGAACAGCTGCCACGCGGCTGCGCCTTTCATCCGCGCTGTGCGTTCCGCTTCGAGACCTGCTTTGTCGAGACTCCGGAACTGGTGCCCTTTGGGCAGGGTGACCGGCGCAAGGCCTGCCACTATGCCAAGCCGCTTGTCCTCGAGGAGAATGTCGCGTGAGCCTCGAAACCGGTCCCGAACTGCTGCGCGTCGAAAATCTCAGCAAGACCTTCGAGGTCGGCGGCGGCATGTTCAAGCCGCGGCTGAAGCTGCGGGCGTTGCAGGATATCTCGTTTTCGATCCATGAGGGCGAAACGCTCGGCATCGTCGGCGAGAGCGGCTGCGGCAAGTCGACACTCGGCCGCTGCATCCTGCAATTGCTGCATCCCGAAGAGGGGCGGGTGCTGTGGCTGGGCAAAGACCTGGTCAGCCTCGACGCCGAATCGATGCGCCAGAAGCGCCGCGACCTGCAGATCATCTTCCAGGACCCGCAGGCCTCGCTCAATCCGCGGATGACCGTCGGCGAAATCGTCGAGGATCCGCTCAAGACCTTGAGGCCCGAGCTGACCCCGGCGCAACGCCGCGTCCGCGTGCTGGCGATGATGGAAGCTGTCGGCCTCCAGTCCGAGATGATCAACCGCTATCCGCACGAGTTCTCGGGCGGGCAGGCGCAGCGCATCGGCATCGCCCGGGCGCTGATCACCGAACCCAAGCTGATCGTCTGCGACGAGCCGGTCTCGGCGCTCGACGTGTCGATCCAGGCGCAGATCCTCAACCTCCTGAGCGAGCTCAAGGACCAGTTCGGGCTGACGCTGGTGTTCATCTCGCACAACCTCTCGGTGGTGCGGCATGTGTCCGACCGCATCCTGGTGCTTTACCTGGGGCGCATGGTCGAGCTGGCGAGCGGCGACGATCTCTACGACGACCCCAAGCATCCCTATACCAAGGCGCTGCTGACGGCAGTGCCGATCGCCGATCCGCGGCGGGCGCGGCTGCGCAACATCGATGCCCTGAGCGGCGAAATCCCCTCGCCGATCAATCCGCCGTCGGGCTGCACGTTCCGCACCCGCTGCCGGTTCGCCATCGGCCTTTGTGCCGAGAAGCGGCCGCTGCTCGAGACGGCCGGCGATGGGCGGCTGGTGGCGTGCCATCGCTGGCGCGAGATCGATGCCATGCCCGGGATGGAACCGAGCCCCGGGCGGAACTAGCTCAGGCGGACTGGCGCTCGGCCCCGGCCGCCAGCCGGATCGCTTCGAGCCTGAGGCCGATGTGGCGGGCGGTGAACGGCTTGCGGAGGAACCCGTCCACTCCCGCCTCACGTGCCGCCTCGAACAGCTCCGGTTGGCCGCCGGCGGCCATCATGACGATGGGCACCAGCCGGTTGGGATGGCCGGTGCTGCGACGCAGCGCACGGATCAATTCGAAGTCGTTCTCGGCGCCCAACTGGTCCTCGATCAGGAGCAGATCGTAGGGACGCCGGGCCAGGCTGGCTGAAAGGTGGGAAAGGTCGCCGGCTTCGTCCACGGCGCGGACCTTGAGGCTGTGCAGCATCAGGGTGACCAGACCCGCCATGTGACTGGACGGATCGGCGACGAGGGCGCGGATTTCGGCGGGCGGGACAGCCATGCCGACATTGTGGCCGAGGTCGGTTTCGGCGCCGTTAATTCGAGCGCTGCAAGGGGACCGAACGGGCTGCCCGCATTTCCCCGTCCGGCGGGGTCCGAAAGCGTTGACAGAGGCCGGTTTTGTCTCTATTTCACCGCCAATCCAAGGGCGCGCGGCGCCTCTTTTTGTTCCTAGAAGGTTGCCCGATGAAAGTCCGCAATTCACTGAAGGCCTTGATGACGCGTCACCGCGCCAACAAGCTCGTGCGCCGCCGTGGCCGCGTTTACATCATCAACAAGATCGACAAGCGCTTCAAAGCCCGCCAGGGCTGA
>JANXSI010000039.1 GCA_025352765.1 Devosia sp.
GCGATCAGGCGGCGGCCCGGCAGGTCTTCCTGCGCGAGGACGTAGCCGGCAAGCACCGAGAGCGCCACGTGGATGGCGGTGCCCGAGACCGTCAGCATGGCGGTGTTGCGCAGCGGCGTCCAGAAGTCGAGGCGGTTGAACAGCGTCGCAAACCCCTCGAGCGAAAACGGGTGAGGCCAGAGGATTATCCCGGGCTGGAGGCTCGCGAACTTGCTGGTGAAGGCGGTGGCGGCGATCGACCAGAGGGGAATGATCATGGTGCCGGCGAGGAGGCCGAGGACCACGAAGGAGAGGACGTGGATGGTCGGGCTGCGCAGCATCAGAGCCTCACAGTCCGCGGGGTGAGCATCCAGGCGATGGCGGCGACGACGAGGCAGAGCAGAAGCAGCAGCGTCGCCGACGCGCTCGCAATGCCGAGGTCGAACTGCAGGACGCCGCGCTGATACGAGAACACCGCGAGCGTCAGGATCTGGTCGGAGGTGCGGCCGTTGAGCATCAGCAGCACCGAGTCGAAGGTATGGAGCGCCCCCTGCAGCGTCAGGATGGCGACGAGCGCGATCATCGGGCGGAGGTGCGGCAGGACGATGTAGCGGATCTTGTGCCAGGCATTGGCGCCATCGAGGGCCGCGGCGTCGAGCAGATCCTCGTCGAGTGACAGCAGGGCGGAATAGTAGATGAGGGCGTGAAAGCCCACGTCCTTCCAGACCGTCAGCCCGACGACCAGCGGCCGCGCCCAGAAGGGCGACGCAAAGAAGGCAATCGGCCGGTCGATGAGATGGGCCCACAGCAGCAGCGAGTTGACGAGGCCGATGGGCGACAGGGTGTTCGACCAGACGCCGACGATGATCACCCCGGACAAGAGATAGGGCGTGTAGATCGTTGTCTGCAGCAGACGCTTCAGCGGCTCCGGGGTGATCTCGGCCAGCGCGATGGCGGGAATGAGCGGCAGCGCGGTACCGAGCACTGTGATGCCGGCGGCGAGCACGAGGGTGTTGATCGTTGCCTGCACGAAGACCGGGGAGGCGAGGACCTTGAGGTAGTTGTCGGCCCCGACAAAGCCGCGTAGGCCGCCGAGTCCGGCCTTGAAGACGCTGTAGACGAGGCCCTGTCCGAGGGGCAGGAAAACGAACAGCGCGAAGTAGACGAGCGCCGGGGCGATCAGCACATAGAGCCAGAGATTGAGGCGCAGTCGGTCGAGCATGCGGGAATACCGGAAATGAAGCGGGGCCCGCGAGAGAGCGGGCCCCTTGGAGAAGATGTCGATCAATCGATCAGCTTGGCGGCCTTGAGGTCGGCCTGCATCTTTTTAACGGCATCGGCGCCGGTGATTTCGCCCGACATCGCGGCGAAGGCGTACTTTTCGACGATCGGGCCGGCATCGGCCCAGGCGGCCGGCTTGTCTTCGACGGTGGCGCCGCTGTTGAGGATGACCGTCTGGGCCTCGAGTACGCCGGGGAGCATGCCGAATGGGTTGGTCCAGGTGGTCGAGGAGACGCGCGGCGAGCCGTGATCCATGCCGTGCTTCTTGCCCTGCTCGGTCAGCTCAAAGGTGCCGTCGGCCTTGACGGTGTAGTCGACATCCTTGATCCCGAGCGTGCCCATCACATAGCCCGGGGTCGAGTGCCAGAACTCGAGGAACTTGATGGCATTGTTGACGTGCTTGGCGCTGGCCGGGATGAACCACAGCGACGACTCGCCACGGCGCAGCATGACCTTGCCGTCGGGGCCGGGAACGCCCGGGATGCCCTTGGCCTCGAAGGTCGAGGCGGCGTTTTCGGTGTGGACGATGTTGTTGAACAGACCAACCCAGGCGTCCCAGTAGGTGACGGCGGCGACGCGGTCGCTCATGAACAGCTTGCGGAACTCGCCCGAGCCGTTGGTGGCGAATGCGGGGTCGAGCAGGCCGTCCTTGTAGAGGGTGGCGAACCAGTCATACATCGAGGCCGCGGCATCGGTGGCGTAGGGAATGGTGCGCTTGCCGTCGACTGTGACGTAGCCGGCCTTGAGGCCCTTGGCCGACATGAAGCCCTGAATGTCGTAGAGGCCGGCCATCGACAGACCATAGGCACCCTTGACCTCCTTGGCCTTCTTGAAGAAGGCCATCCAGTCGTCGAGGGTGACCGGATCGGTCATGCCGAATTCCTTGACCCAGTCCTCGCGAACGACGGGCATGGTGCCGCCTTCGAACTTGTTGGGGACGCCATACTTCTTGCCGTAGACGTCAAAGAGCTTCCACTCGCCGGCCGGGATTTCGGCTTCGTTGGAGAGCACGGCCGACTTGGCGACGAGGTCCGTCACGTCCACTACGGCGCCCTGCTCGAGGAATTTCGGCAGCATCGAGCTGTCGCCGTAGACGAGGTCGTAGTCCTCGCCGGAAGCGAGGGCGGTGAACAGAACGTTGTCGTAGTCAGATTCGGGTTTGACCATCTCGATGGTCATGCCGAGGTGCTGCTCGAGTTCCTTGACGAACAGCTCCTGCTCGGCGGTGTCCTTGCCGCCGGCAACGGCGGTCAGGATGCGCAGATCGGCGGCAATAGTGGTGGTTGAGAGCAGGGCGGCCAGCAGCGCGCCCATGCCCAGCGAAAGCATGGATTTCATGTGAGGTCCTCGGTGCGAAATGCGGCCGCGGTCGCCGCGTGCGGACATCTGCCGGAGGAAGGTGACGTCCTCATGAACACGTGTTCACGAATGCGACGCCCAGACCCGGTCACACTCCATCGGCGGGGCCGTTCCGGATCAATCGTGCTTGAGGAAGGCCGGCTTTTCGTTGATCTGGTCTATTGCCACGAACAGCATCTGGCTGAGCAACACGATCGCCTGCTCGTCCTGCGCACTGAGCGATGGCGTACCGGACAAGAGAACGCTGCCGTGGGGTTGCCCGTCATAGGTCACCATGACGGCCGCAGCGTCCAGCATGTCCAGCTCGACCGCGCGGGCGTGCTCAGGACTTCCCAGTTCATACCGGTCGCCGGTCAGCCAATTCAGCTTAGACGGGGCTACCAGGCGGCGGGCCGTCTCCAGATTGCGTGGAGAGCGGAAGACATCGACGTATTTCCATGCCGCCGCATAGCGCTCGGGGTCGCTGTCGAAGATCGACGGAATATCGTCCGAGAACCGGACCACGGCGCATCGACGGAAGCCGAAGCTCCGGGCGAACTCCGCGAGAGCGGGGCCCACATCGTCGAAGCGGTCGATCTGTCGGAACCGCTCAGTGAAACGTCCGAACGACTTGAGCATCGACTATCCCCGCGAGGGCCCGACGTCGGACCAGCCCATGCGGGCTTGTGCGCTCCGCCCGGCAAGAACGCCATCGGTACCTTGGGCGCACTGACCAGGCAGATGGCCCGCGGCTGCTGCCGTGGCACGGATTCAGTCTGGGAGGTCAGGCCTAGACGGTGCCCCATTCGTACCAGTTCGACTTGCCCAGATCGGCGCCTTCGAGGGTCACGGACTTCTGCATGTCGGCGAGCATTTCGCGGATCCCGCGCTTGCGCGGATCGAGCTCGGCGAGCAGCGCATTGGTCCGGCGGATGCGGCTCACCAGGGTACGCATGAATACCACCGCTTTTTCGGGGTCCTCCTGGATGGAGGCGATGAAATCGTCGTAGGAGGTGACGGTGCACTGGGTGCGCGTCAGGGCGCGAACCGTCGCCGATCGCGGGCCGGGCTCCAGCAGGCTCATCTCGCCGAACACTTCGCCGGCCTTGAGGGTGGCGACAGACTTGGCCTTGGCGCCGTTGCCGACCACCACCTCGACTGATCCGCTGACCAGGAAATAGGCTGTGCGGCCGTCCTCGCCCTCGGTCAGAATCGTGTCCCCGGGTTCAAAACTGATCGTCTGCATCGCGGCTCCCCAGCAAGCGTGTTCCGCCGCCTCTGGCCTTGGCAGGGGTGGCGCGGGGGAGACAATTCCCTAGCTGCAGGACGAATGCAATCTCGACCGCGGCGCACCTGTGGTCCGGGCAAGAGACGAGCGAGCCGCATCACGCGACGCCTTGGCCGTGTGGTGCGTGCTCAGCTTGCGGACTGCCGGCCCTAGTTGATGGTCGGGAGCTTGTTGAGGTCGAGGTTCAGCAGCCCGCCCTGGCAATTGCCGGGCTCGCCCTTGAGGGGCGCGTTGCAGATGCAGGCCTTGGCGCGGCGGTCGAAGTGGCTGTCCTCCGGGCACTGGGTGACCGGCGACTGCTCATCGGCCTGGCACTCGCCCGGCGATCCGTGCGTTCCCTTGCGGCAGACGCACTCGCCGTCGCTGAGCTGGCTGTCGCGCGGGCAGATCGGCACCACCTCGTCTGGCACGCAGCGGCCCGGCTTGCCATGCGTGCCGTCGTTGCAGGCACAGTCGCCGCCGTCGGTGGCGTGGCTGTCGCGCGGGCAGACCGGGACGACTTCGTCGGGGACGCAGCGGCCGGGTTTGCCGTGGGTGCCGTCGTCGCAGGCACAGTCGCCGCCGTCGGTGGCGTGGCTGTCACGTGGGCAGACCGGGACGACTTCGTCTGCGACGCAGCGACCCGGTTTGCCGTGGGTGCCGTCCTTGCACGAGCATGCGCCATCGACCAGTTGGCTGTCACGTGGGCAGACCGGTACGACTTCGTCGGCGACGCAGCGGCCGGGTTTGCCGTGGGTGCCGTCCTTGCACGAACAGGCGTCATCGATCAGTTCGCTGTCGCGCGGGCAGACCGGTACGACCTGATCGGGCACGCATTTGCCCGGCTTGCCGTGCGTTCCGTCCTTGCAGACGCAGTCGCCACCGTCGATGGCCCGGCTGTCCCTGGGGCAGACGGGAACCACAGGCTTGGGCGGCGCGCACTTGCGGCCGTCCCAGACGAGGCCCGTGTCGCAGCAACCGCCGCCGGGCTTGACCTGCCTGGGCTCGCAGATGGGCGGCTTGGCGCAGGCTCCGGCGGGCAGTTTGGCCGTCGCCGATGCGGTGTACTGGGCACCCTGGTCGCTGTGCAGCACCTGTGCCGAAATGGCGGCATTGACCGTGTTGGTGATGGTGCAGCTGTTGCGGGCCGCGTCGGCCTTGGAGACGTGGATGACGATGGTCATCGAGGTCGACTGGCCG
>JANXSI010000040.1 GCA_025352765.1 Devosia sp.
CGTCGCGGCGGATGTCGAGGCCTTCGTCCGAACACCGCCCGCCGCGCCGGACGTCCCTGTGCAGACGGTCTCGCTAGTGTCGGCGCTGGCCGCGACGATCGCACTGCGGTCGGTGCGGAGCACGCTCGAGGGGTTTGCCGGTTCAGGAACGGCGTTCGATCTCGAAGACCTAGTGCTGCGGGCCGTCGGCTGCGCACTCGATGATGTCCCGGGGGTCACCGAGCTCGAAGGAGCCCCCATTGCGCTCGAAGTCCGACCGGCGCAATTGGTGTTCGACCATATCCGCCGCGGCTCGCTCGCGCCGTTGCGGGCACGCCGGCTCGCCGCCATCGCCGGCAAGTACGACGGCTCGAATCAGCCCGCAGCCCTTTCGGTACGCCTGCTGTCGGAGGCCGCGATTCGGCCGGTCGGCATGCCGCTGCTGCCCGGACGGAGCCTGCGCCTCGTGCTCGTGGCCGGCCCGGACGCTGCGGAGGCGCTGCTCTCGTTCGACGCCGGTCGGGTGGACGAAGACGTCGCAGCGGCGTTGCTGACTCGTGTCAAGATGTATCTGGAAGCACCGCTGCTGCTGCTTGCCTGAGCAACACTCTGCGAAGTCGCTGGCGATAGAAAGTTCGTGCTATTATCATAGCCGGATTCTCGAGGTAGCTGGACTTCATGGACGATCTGTTGCCGACTTTGATCGACGCCCTTCCCAATCGGCCGCTGGTTCGGGCCAAGGGCCCACTTTACCGGCAACTCGCCGATATCCTGCGCGAACCGATCGCCAGCGGCGCCTTCCCGGTTGGCGGCGAACTGCCTAAGGAAGCCAGCATCGCTGAGCGCTTCGGTGTCAGCCTGATCACCGTCCGCCAGGCGCTGCGCGACCTCGAAGCGGATGGCCTGATCAAGAAGCGGTCGGCGAAGCCGGCAATTGTCACGGCGCGCAATCCCACCGTGAACCTCAGCTGGAATTTCAAGAATTTCGCCGACATGGCAACCTTCACCAAGGACGCCCAGCTGAAGGTGAAGTCCTATCGCAAGGAGACCTCGCCGGCGCTTCGTCATTTCGGACTTGGCAAGGATGAAGCCGGCTATTGCCTGAGGAGCATACTGAGCGTCGGCCCGCACAAGAAGGCCCATATCAGCACCTACTTCCCCCCCGACATCGGCGAGAAATTCCGCAAGGAGGACTTCACTGACGTGCTGATTTTCCGCTCCGTGCAGCGGCATCTGAGCGTGCGCATGGCGCTCGCCCACATCACGGTGCGGGCCGAAATCGCCGACAAGTCGATCGCCGCCGACCTCGAGATCGCCGAGGGCGAGGCGATTCTGACCGTCGAAATGCTGTATCAGTCGGCCGACCAGCGCAACATCGAGTTTTCCGTGGCGCGGCACCGCGCCGACATGTTCAGCATCACCTACGATGCGCCCAACGACATCGCCTAGTTGCTGATCCGGATACCCGAACGTGCCCGGTGTCTGAGCATCGCGAACTTCATTCTAGCGGCCCGAACGACTGCTGATGTCTTTCGCGGTCTTGGTGACAAAGCGCCAGTTTGGCGATGGACACTCCAGAAAAGTTATAATAGCATCATAGTATAACCGGGGTGTGGCGGTCGCCTGCCCCCGGGACCCGGACCGCAGGAGGCGTTCCGGCCGGAGGATTGAGGGCTTCTTGACGAACACGGACGCCAAACAAGGGTGGTCCGCAAATTGACAGGCCTTTTTGGTACCGGTATCAATGATGGCATCAGCAGCGCACAAGATGGCAATGACCGTCGCGGTGACTGACATGGAGGAGGAGAAGTCATGAAACTGAACAGTCTTCTACTGGCTGGGGTGGTCGCCTCGGCAGCGTTGTCTGCGGCGGTCGTTCCGGCCCAGGCGGAAGCCAAGAAGTACACCATCTACCTGTCCAACAATTTCGTCGGCAACGACTGGCGCCAGCAGATGGAGCGGGTCGCAACCGTTTCGGTGAGCAAGGGGCCGCTCAAGGACCGGGTCGACCTGCGCATCGAGAACGTCGAAAACACCGTGCAGGCGCAGATCAACTCGCTGAACAACATCATCCGCGAGAAGCCCGATGCCATCCTCGTCGACGCCGGGTCGGATTCGGCCCTGAACCCGACCATCAAGAAGGCCTGCGACGCCGGTATCGTGGTGATCAGCTTCGACCAAGTGGTGACCGAACCCTGTGCCTACGCCCTGGCATCGGACTGGGACCGCATCCCGGCGGTGATGGCCGAGTGGCTCGCCACGCAGCTGGGTGGCAAGGGGAATGTGATCCTCGATCGTGGTCTCGCGGGCGCGCCTATCTCGGCACAGCTGCAGGGTGGCTACGAAAAGGTCCTCGCCAACTATCCCGACATCAAGGTGGTCGGCTACTACAACGGCGACTATGCGCTCGGTCCTGAGCAGACGGGCGTTGCTTCGCTGCTCGCCGCTAACCCGCAGGTCGACGGCATCCTGACGCAGGGCTACGGTTCCGGCGCCATCCAGGCGCTGAAGGACGCTGGCCGCCCGATCGTTCCGGTGGTGGGCTTCTCCTACAACGTCGCCGCCCTGACCTGCGCGCAGACCGAAGGGGCGAAGTGCATCCTCGGCTCTAACCCGGCCTATCTGTCCTCGGAAGCGATCAAGCTCGCCGTCGACATTCTCGATACCGGCAAGCGTCCGGCCGAGCGGTCCGTGGCGATCAAGGGCGACTTCGTCACCACGACGCCGTTCGACTCCAAGCTCTATCCGGGAACCAAGATGCAGGTCATCAAGATCGGCGACAACGCCTTCCCGGACCAGGCACCGGGACTGACCTTGCCCATCACGCCCGACTGGGTTGATATCACGGCAGCGGAAGCCGCCGGGACCAAGTAGTCGGTCATGACATTAAGCCTCCCGGCGGCGCACCGCCGGGGGGTGTCTTTCGGGGAGCATGGTCGTGGACCTGATTGAAGTCGTCGGGCTCTCCAAGCGCTATGGCGGCATTGTCGCGCTCAAGGACGCCAGTTTTTCGGCGCGGGCGGGCGAGGTGCACGCGCTCATCGGCGAGAACGGCGCGGGCAAGAGCACCTTCATCCAGATCCTGTCGGGTGCGGTGTCCCATGATGGCGGCAGCGTCCGGGTGGATGGACAAGACTACCATCCGGCCAATCCCGATGCGGCCCAGGCCCGGGGCATTGCCGCGGTGTTCCAGGAACTCTCGCTCATTCCCGACCTCACAGTCGAGCAGAACATCTGGTTCCGGCGCGAGCCTCGGACCGTGCTGCGCACCATCGATGGTGGCGCACTGCGCCGGCAGACGCTGGCGCTTTTTGAGCGATACCGTTTTCCACCGCTCCAGCCCGATCGCGAGCTCCGGCGCCTGACATTGGCGGAGCGCCAGATCGTCGAGATCGCCAAGGGTCTCGCCAAGGACCCTCGCATCCTCATTCTAGACGAGGCGACCTCCGCCCTGCCCGCGCGCGAGGCCGAATGGCTGCTGTCGCTGACGCGGCAACTGGCGGACGAGGGGCGGCTCGTCATCTTCATTTCGCACCGCATGGGCGAGGTCCGCGCCATCGCCGACCGACTGACGATCTTTCGCAACGGCTCGACGG
>JANXSI010000073.1 GCA_025352765.1 Devosia sp.
TCTCCTTGCATGTGTGTGATGATGCCAATGTAGGTCGTCGCCGACCGTTTTTCCACGCCTCGCGCAAATGTGCAGGCCGTGTGAACGCTAGAGCCCGATCCAGTCGGCCGTGTACCGGTCTTCTTTGATCCGGCTCGCCGCGGGACTGTCGTACAGCACGATCCAGCCATCGCGGTCCTTGCGGCGCAGGGCGCAGATGCCTTCGGGCTTTTCCTCGGTCAGGGGGAAGCACAGCACTTCGAGCGGCCGCTGCACCCGGATGGTCGCCTCCGGCGTCCAGCGGTACAGCCGGAACGGACCGTGGAAATCGCCTACCGGGCCCGCCAGCACCATCACGTCCTCGCCCCAGCGCGTCAGATCGCGAATGGCGAGCCCACCCAGATCGAGAAAGTGCAACGTGTGCGCCGCGATCGCAAAGCGGTCTTTGGCAAACTCGAGCCCGACCACGGCGGCGACATCGTCAAAGAGCGGACCGCGGCACCCCAGCAGCGTCCGGCCCTGATGCCGGCACATGCCTTCGATATCGAGGCCGTTCTCCTTGCTGGGCAGTTTGAGGAACGGCGCCAGATGCGGGTCGCTCTGCAGCCGGCCGCGCAAGCTGTCCTCGCCCTCGAATGGCAGGTGCACCGGGTTGGTCAGTCCACCCGATGTCAGGTCGAAGCGGGCGAGGAGAAAACGGCTTGGCCGGGACCGGATGCCGCTTTCGAGTCGATCCTTGGCGCTGTCCGGCGGTTTCTGGCGGACAAGGCAGTGCGAGCCCGAGAGCCACAACTGCCCCTTGCGGATGGTGATCGACTCGAGGTCGAGTTCGCCCGGTTTGTCGCCGCCCGCGTCTGGAATGCCGGGGATCAGCGTGTCGAGCGCATATTGGTGCGCCAGTCTGTATCCGCCCGTGCCGTCTGGCGCCAGCACTTCGAGACTGCGCCCCTCGTCCGACACCGTCCAGAGCCGGTCGCCGTCGACGGCCACACCGGACAGATTGCCGAGCAGCTTGTTGAGGCCGTTGGCATCCGCGTAGTCGAGCCAGAGCCGCTCGCGCACCACCAGATCCATCGCCGCTTCCTTTGGAGGTGGCCAGCCTAGCCGACTAGATCGGGCCCCGGAAGGGTCGATCCTGCAGCCTCGAAATCAAGCATCGATGAATTCGACGCCGATTTCTTTGGTCTTTCGCCAGGCCATGCGGCAGGGCTGCTTGTGCGTATTGGGGAGCACCAGGTCGAACAACTCTGGGATGCCGACGACCGAGGTGACCTGCAACTTGGCGCCCTGGCGCGACAGATTGCGCACCGTACAGTCGATGCTCGAGCGTCCACCGTTGAACATGATGCGCCCGCCTTTGAGGGTGGTGCGGCGCTGAACTGCGCGATTCTCGGTGCTGGCGTCGGTCACAAGGCTTTCCATGGCTGCCATATACGAACCGGACATCTTCGGTTCAACAACGCTTTCGCCTTGGATTTGAAGCAAGTTTTAGTCGATTCGTGGCCCTCGTGCCGCTACTGGCGGTGAATGTAGAGATCGACCGAGTTGCCGCGAACGTTGATCCCGACCACGTCGTCGCTGCGCAGCCCGCGTCGCTCCAGCGCGGCGCGGAGCGTCGGATTGGCCCAGATCGTCTTGCCGAGGCCCCCTGCGTTGCCGAAGTCGAAAAGGTCCACCCCGACGCACACTCCGTGCAGGGTCACACGCGCGTCGGGGCCGACCGCCCTGACCGTTTCTTTGCGAACGATACGCGGGATATAGTTGAGCACATTGGCGCAACTGGCCTGGTAGTCGCTGAGGCTCGAAGCGGCAAATACCGGCGCTGCGGGAACTGTAAGGGCGAGGGCGGAACCATGGCGATGGCTTTGATCACGACGAAGTCCTCCGGAGCGGTTGATGCTTCAACGCCCGATCCTATCCGTCGGTGCCGCGTGACGGGAGTTAAATCGCGGTAAGCGCGTCGCGCGCGGGCGGCAGCCGGTACACACCCCCGTCGCCAAAGGACCCTTGCACCTTGCTCGCAACTATCCGATATAGCGCTTGAGAGGTTGGCGCGGACGTGTTCCTCGCCAACCGGGTCAGGTCCGGAAGGAAGCAGCCCCAACGAGACCTTCACGGGTCGTTGCCAGCCTCTCGCCTTCCCACACCTTTCCGGGCTTTCGGCACTACCGCTTTTGCGATTGGCAGTTGGGGTCGCTATATACTCCTCATGGCCGATGCACTTTTCCCCGATGCCGAGATCGCCCCGCCCGCCGCAGCGGGCGTGAAGGCGCCCTATCTGGTGCTCGCCCGCAAATACCGGCCGTCGAGCTTTTCGACGCTGATCGGCCAGGACGCGATGGTGCAGACGCTGCGCAACGCCTTCCGGTCCGGCCGAATTCCCCACGCCTTCATGCTGACCGGCATCCGCGGTGTAGGCAAAACCACCACCGCCCGCATCCTGGCGCGCGCCGTCAATTTCGAGGATGAGACCGGCCGGCATCCGACGCTCGAACTCGATCGCGAAGGCATCCACGACCGCGCCATCATCGAGGGCCGGCATGTCGACGTCATCGAGATGGACGCCGCCAGCAACACCGGTATCGGCGACATTCGCGAGATCATCGATTCGGTGAAATACGGACCGGCCTCAGCGCCGTTCAAGGTCTACATCATCGACGAAGTGCACATGCTCTCGACCGCGGCCTTCAACGGGCTGCTGAAGACACTCGAAGAGCCGCCGCCCTACGTGAAGTTCATCTTCGCCACCACCGAGATCAGGAAGGTCCCGGTGACGATCCTCTCCCGCTGCATGCGTTTCGACCTCCGCCGAGTGCCGCCCGAAACGATGACGGCCCACCTCGTTGACATCCTCGGTCGCGAAGGCATCGGCTACGAACCCGAAGCGCTGGCGATGATCGTCCGCGCCGGCGAGGGCAGCGTGCGCGACAACCAGTCCTTGCTCGACCAGGCGATCAGCCATGGCGACGGCCGGGTCACCGCCGCGACCGTCAAGGCCATGCTCGGCCTCGGCGACCGGGCTAAATCCATCGATCTCTTCGAGGCGCTGATGCGCGGCGAGATCGCCACCGCGCTGACCTTGCTGCGCGAACTCTACGACGCGGGCGCCGACCCCGAGACGGTGGTGGGCGATCTCGCCGACTTCACCAATCTTGTTACCCGCATCAAGATCGTGCCGGCCGCGGCCGACGACATTTCGCTCACCCCCGACGAGCGTGCGCGCGGTCCCGAGCTGGCGCAGAAACTTGGCATGCGAGCGCTGAGCCGCGCCTGGCAGATCCTGTTCAAGGGCATCGATGAGATCAAGTCGGCGGGCAATGGCCTCCAGGCCGCCGAGATGGTGCTGGTCCGGCTCGCCTACGCGACGGAGCTGCCGAGCCCCGACGAACTGATCACAAAACTTCAGAACGCTGCTCCACAACCGGCAGGCGGCGGCGCGCAACCCTTGCCGCATCGCGGCTCGATCGGCCCCGGGCCGCAGGCCCGGCAATACGACGCGGCACCCGCGCCACGTTACGAAGCGGCGCCGCAATCGGGCGCCCAACCCGCGCCGCAGCCGGTGCCGGCCGTCAGCCCGCAGCCGCAGGGCCTTGCCAACCCGCGCAGCTATCTCGAGCTCGTGGCGCTCGCCGCCGAAAAGCGCGATGTGCTGCTCAAGATCGCGCTCGAAACGCAGATGCGGCCCGTCGCCTTCCGCGAGAAGTCGATCGAGGTGGCATTGGTCGAAGGTGCCGATCCCGGCATCATCCAGACCCTGTCGGCGCGCCTGAAGCTGTGGACCGGGCAGGTCTGGGGCGTCTCGGTTTCCAACACGCCAGCCACCGGCCCGACCATGCGCGACGTCAAGGAGGGCCTCAAAGTCCAGGCCAGGACCGACGCCTCCGACGACCCGTTGGTGAAAGCCATCCTCGAGATGTTTCCCGGCTCCACCGTGACCGTCAAGCTGCGCGAAGAAATGGTGCCCGACGCCGCCTACGAAGAGGCGTTTTTTGAAGAGCATGAGGACGAGTGATGGTCGATTTTATGGGCATGATGAAGAAGGCCGAGGAGCTGCATTCCAAGATGGCGGCGATGCAGGACGAACTCGGCAACCTCGTCGTCGAGGGCGCCTCGGGTGGCGGCCTCGTGACTGTGTCGCTGAGCGGTAAAGGCGACATGAAGGGCCTCAAGATCGATCCATCATTGTTCAAGGAAGACGACATCTCCGTCATCGAGGATCTGATCGTCACCGCTCACAACGATGCCAAACAAAAGGCCGAACGCATCAGCGCCCAGCGCATGAGCGAGCTCACAGCGGGCCTGCCGCTGCCTCCCGACATGAAACTGCCGTTTTAGTGATGACGGCAAAAAAAAAGCGACCAGTTGCCGGATCGAGCGCACCCCATGGCCGGTAGCGGTCTCGAAATCGAACAGCTCATCCAGCTCCTCGCGCGCTTGCCGGGGCTGGGGCCCCGTTCAGCCCGGCGCGCGGTGCTGCATCTGATCAAGAAGAAGGATTCCCTGATGCTGCCGCTCGCCGCGGCACTCGATCGGGCCGTCGAGACGGTGAAGGTCTGCGAGGTGTGCGGCAATGTCGACACCCGCTCGCCCTGCGGCATCTGTTCCGACCCGCGCCGCAATTCCGGCATCCTCATCGTCGTCGAGGACGTCGCCGACCTCTGGGCGCTGGAGCGCGCCGGCGTCGGCGCGGTAAAATACCATGTGTTGGGCGGCGTGCTATCGCCGCTCGATGGCGTCGGCCCCGATGATCTCTCGATCGATCAACTGCTGGGGCGGGCGCACGAATATTCGGAGATCGTCCTGGCGGTGAACGCCACGGTCGAGGGCCAGACCACGGCGCACTATATCACCGACCGTCTATCGGAGAGCGGCGTCAAGATCACCCGCCTCGCGCACGGCGTACCGGTCGGGGGCGAACTCGACTATCTGGATGAGGGAACCCTCAGCCAGGCCCTCAAGGCCCGGACTGACATGTAGGAGAGCCGATCGGGCCCCCCCGCCACAAGGATTTTACGCCTCGTCATCCTCTTCGAGCGACGCCTCGTCCTGTTGCTCGATCTCATCGAGTTCGTCGGAGTCCGGCGACAACGTCTCGCGATGGTTGAGCGGGTCGTCGTCCATGCTGAGCTCCTCGGGCAGGTCGCCGTCCGGATCGAGCCCGCCACTCAGCCGGGCGATGGCCTCTTCGACTTCGCCGAGCAGCGACTTGGTGTCGCCGCCGCCAAAATCGGCCGACTCCTCCTCCCTCAGGGCGGCGGCCACTTCCTGCAGCCGCGCAATCCGCTCCTGCGCCGGTCGGTCGTCGCCATAGAGCAGTTCCTCGATCTCGGACTGGCCGAAGGGCATCGCCGTGAGCGTGTCCCCCGACCCGTCGTCGGCGACGATGTCCTGCGGCAGGATGCGTCCGGGGTGGGAATTGCTCATCGTCGTCTCTCCTGGGGGTAGACTCTCAACGCGGCAACGTGCTGTCGGTTTCGTCGGCGCAACTCGACGGAGGGCAAGCATGCCACATTTCGACATCGGCGCCCATGTCAAATGGACCTGGGGTGCCTACGAGGCCGAAGGCATCGTCGTTGAAGCCTTCACCGAGCGGATCAGGCGAACCATCAAGGGCACGTCGATTGTCCGCAACGCCAGCATCGACAAGCCGGCCTATCTGGTGCGCCAGGCCAATGGTGCCGAAGTTCTGAAGTCGGGCAGCGAGCTGAAGCAGGCCTGAGCGTTACTCGCCCGCCAGCCGCTGCGGCTCGGCGGAGTCCTCGAACTCCATGGCGGCGATCCGCTCGCTGCGGCGGGTCACCTTGCCCGACGAGGTAAGGATCTCGCCGATGTCGTTGTTGGCTTGCTGAAAATGCGTCTGCAGCTTCCGCACCCGCTCGTCGAGCCGGGTAACGTCGCCGAGCAGTTCCATGACTTCCTTCTGGATCTTGTGCGCTTCCTCGCGAATGCGCACGTCGCGCAGCAGCGCCTGCACCACCTGGATCGAGAGCATCAGCAGCGACGGCGACACCACCACCACTCGGGCGCGGCTCGCCCGCTGCACCACGTCCTCGAACCGCTCATGGATATCGGCGAAGATCGATTCCGACGGCACGAACAGGAACGCGGTGTCCTGCGTCTCTCCGGCAATCAGGTATTTTTCGGAGATCGCCTTGATGTGGACCTGCATGTCGCGACGAAAGCCGAGGCCGGCAATCTGCTGTTCCTCAGGGCTCTGCGCTCCGACCAGCCGCTGCCAGCTCTCGAGCGGAAATTTCGCGTCGATCACCAGCGGCGGCGCGCCATTGGGCATGAAGATCACGCAGTCGGGCCGGCTGTTGTTGGACAGCGTGTACTGGAACGCATAGCCGCCCATCGGCAGGCCGTCGCCGACGATCGCCTCCATGCGGCCCTGTCCGAAGGCGCCGCGTGTCTGCTTGTTGGCAAGGATCGACTGCAGCGACACCACGTCCTTCGAAAGCGTCGTGATGTTGGCCTGCGCCCGGTCGATCACCGCCAGCCGCTCGCCGAGCTTCGACAGCGATTCCTCGTTCTTCTTGCTCGTTGCCTCGATCGCCTGGCCGACCTTCTGGCCCTGCGCATCGAGACGTTCGTTGACCAACCGCGCCAGGTCCGAGGTGCGCGAGCCGAAGATTTCGGCCATGGTTTGCATCCGGCCGGTCATTTCGTTCTGCACCTGGAGCAGCGCCGCGAGCGTCCTTTCGGCCTCCGCCGTCTTGAGCCGAGCCGCCTCTGCCTCTGCCTCGCGCGCCCGATTGGTGCGCACGGCGATCACCAGCACGGCGATCAGCAGCGCCGCGCAGAGCAGGGCGGCCGCGACAATTGCCGCCATGCTGACGGTGACGGGGAAATCGCCCAGCGTGAAGAGGAGTCTGTCCATCCGCCCAACCTAACCGATTCGGCCGGCAAGTTCTCGTATTGTTCCTTGAGCAGAGCGGGCGGGAACGCCCCGCCGATGTTGACCCCGGCGCGCGAAATACCATATTGAGCCGGGAACCCCCGGAAAGGCCGCCCCTTCATGGCAAAACGCGAAATTCTTGTGCTGCCCGATGCGCGCCTGCGCCAGGTCGCCAGCGAGATCCCGGTGATCGACGCCGAGATCAAGAAGCTCGCCGCCGATATGCTCGAGACCATGTACGATGCCCCCGGCATTGGCCTCGCCGCGCCCCAGATCGGCGAGCTCAAGCGCATCGTCGTGATGGATTTGAGCAAGGACGGCGAGCCGAACGATCCGATCGTCATGATCAACCCGGAAATCCTCAAATATTCCGACGACACCGTGACGACCGAGGAAGGGTGCCTCTCGATCCCCGAGATCTACTACGACGTCGAGCGGCCCGCCGAAGTGAC
>JANXSI010000091.1 GCA_025352765.1 Devosia sp.
CCCGAAGGCGGCTCCGGCCCGAACTATGCCGGGATGTAGGGGACGCGGGACGTCGGCCGCTCTCACCGGCAACATGCTACGCTCACGGACATCTGAGGCCGCCGCCCTTGCGGCGCAGTCGCAAAATCGACAATCTTTCCGCGTTCATCGCTGAACACTCCCCGGAGATCTAATCCCCCGTGCACATTCTTCCGCGTCTGCTTGTCGCCTCAGGGCTGTTGAGTCTGGCTCTGGCGGCGCCTGTCGCCGCATTCGACTTCCAGGATAGCTCCACCGGCAATTACCTCGCCGGCCAGCAGGCCATGCAGGAACTGCGCACCCCCGAGGCTTCACGCTATCTCAGCGATGCCGTGACCGCTGAATGGAACAACCCGCTGGTCCTGCAGCGCGCCTTCGTGGCGTTTGCCGCCAATGGCGAGATCGATCGCGCTGCCGACACGGCACAGCGCCTGCTCGAGCTCGATGCCAGAAACGACATGGCCCGGCTCGTCGTCGCCACCGTCGCCCTCAAGCAGCGCCGCTACGATGGCGCCATCTCCGATCTCTCCAAGCTTGGCGCCGATACCTTCGAGGGCGTCACCGGCGAGATCCTGAAAGCCTGGGCCATGACCGGCCAGAACCACGTCGATGAGGCGCTGGCCTCGCTCGACAAGATCGCCAATGGCGGGCTCGAGGAATTCCTCGTCTTCCATCGCGCCATCATGGCGGACGTCGCCGGCCGTTCGACCGACGCGGTCGCCTTCATCACCCAGGCGCACGACGCCGACCCCTACACCGCCGATATCGTCGAGGCCTATGCCCGCATCCTCGGCAATGCCGGCCAGTACGACAAGGCGATCGATGCCATCGTCGGCTTCGAGTCGCAGGGCCTCAGCCATCCGGTGATCACCGAGCTCAAGGCCGTCCTCGCCAAGCACCAGCGGCCGGGCCTCTATGCCGGCAGCGTCCAGGCCGGGGCCGCCGAGATGTTCCACAGCGTCGGCGTCGCCTTCGCCCGCGACGGCACCACCGATCTTGCGCTCGTGCTGCTGCGGCTTTCCGCCTATCTCGACAGCAAGAACGAGAACGTCCCGCTGGTCATCGGCCAGCTCTATGACAATGCCGGCCAGCATGAACTCGCCAACGCCATCTACGATGCCATTCCCGCCAATTCGCCGATGAAGGCCATGGCTATCGTCCGCGTCGCCGACAATCTCGACGCACTCGGCGATCGTCCCGAGGCGATCCGCCGGCTCGGCAACATCGTCACCACCAACCCGACCGACGTCGACGCCATTTCGGTGCTGGGCGATCTGCTCCGCTCGGACAAGCAGTACAAGCCCGCCGTCGAGGCCTACACCAAGGCGCTCGCCGTCACCGGCGGCCAGTCGCCCGGCGATTGGCGGTTCTACTATGTGCGCGGCATCGCCGAGGAACGCTCCGACCAGTTCCCGCAGGCCGAAAAGGATTTCCTACGGGCCCTCGAATTGTCGCCCAACCAGCCGCAGGTGCTGAACTATCTGGGCTACAGCTGGGTCGACAAAGGCCTCAACCTCAACCGCGCCCTCGACATGATCAAGAAGGCGGTCGCCGCCTCGCCCAACGATGGCTACATCATCGACAGCCTCGGCTGGGCCTATTACCGCCTCGGCCGCTTCGACGAGGCCGTCGCCCAGCTCGAGCAGGCCGTGTCGCTGCGCCCCAACGACCCGGAGATCAACGATCACCTGGGCGACGCCTACTGGAAGGTCGGCCGCAAGCTCGAAGCGCATTTCCAGTGGAACGTCGCCTACTCGATGGACAAGGACGGCGACGTCAAGAAGCGGGTCGGGCCAAAGCTCACCGGCGGTCTCGACGCGGCGCCGCCGAGCGGCGATTCCGCCCCCGTGCTGCCGGCGGGCGACCAGGCCCAGGCTTCCTCGGCTCCGGCCAACTAGTGGTTGGGTGGACCGAGCCGGTGGCGGAAGCCGCACCGGCCAAGCTCAATCTGGCTCTGCATGTCACCGGCCGCCGCGCCGACGGCTACCATGCGCTCGAAATGCTGGTGGCCTTCGCCGAGATCGGCGATGAGCTCGAGGCAGAACCGGCGAGCGAGGATTCCCTCTCGATCAGCGGCCCCTTCGCCGCCGCGCTCGGCACCACCGAGGGCAATCTCGTGCTGCGCGCGCTGGCGGCCTTCCGCGCCCGCTGGCCGGGCGCGCTCCCGTCTGGGCTCGCGCTGAAACTGCGCAAGAACCTGCCGGTCGCGGCCGGCCTCGGTGGCGGCTCGGCCGATGCCGCCGCGGCGCTCCGTCTCTTTGCCCGGCTGAGCGACACCCCGGTGAGCTTTGCCGACTTGCTCGAGATCGCGGTCCCGCTCGGCGCCGACGTTCCGATGTGCCTCTACTCGCGCCCCGCCGAAGTGCGCGGCCTGGGCGAGATCGTCCTGCCGCTGACGCATTTTCCCGCCTGCCACGTGGTCCTCGTCAACCCGCTGGTCCCCGTAGTTACCGCCGACGTCTTCCGCCGCCTGCAGCAGCGCGATAATCCCGGCCTCCCCTCGCGTACCGATCCGCTCGACCGCCCCGCTCAGCTCGGGCTCTGGCTCGGTGAAACGCGCAACGACCTCGAGACCCCGGCGCTCACCATCGCCCCCATCATCGGCGACCTGATCGCGGCCCTCGCCGCGGTCGATGGCTGCATCCTCGCGCGCATGTCGGGCTC
>JANXSI010000102.1 GCA_025352765.1 Devosia sp.
TCGTCGACCACGCCGAGCACCCGACTGAAGGAATGCTCGGGGCCCGAGGACTCGCTCGTCAAGCGCACGCTTGAACCCTGCTCCGGGCCGCCTGCCCTCGCGAGCCCGTTCTCCGCCGTCCAGCCGTGGCGCCCGCTGGCATAGTGATTGCCGGCCGTCCGAAGTCCGACGTGGCCGCAAAGCTTGGCGACATCACCCTGCGACATCCCTGCCGCTTTCCAGGTCGCGATGGCTACGTGGCGGAAAAGGTAGGGACTCATCCGCTTGACACGCACATCGGCACAGGCTCGCGCCAGCGTATCACGCAGGGCATTGTGCCACCGCGCGTAACCGACTTCGGCAACCTTCGCACGCACGAGAACGATCAGCGCCCCCACCGCGGCAACGAACTCATCAGGGAACGCGCTGAGGTCGATACTGCGATAATCTGCGTGCTGGGGACGCTTCTTTGCGTTGGGAATGCGCAGAATTTTGTCGGTGAGTTCGCTTCCCGCCAGTTCAGTGGGCCGCATTCCGATGGACGGCATGACCACGATATAGAGGCCGCATATACGGGCCGCGATCGAGTGTCGCCGGATCTCGATCTCCGACAATCGGTCGATGACCCTCTGTACGACCGCCCGGTCGACCTTCTTGAGCTTCTTTCTGGATGTGCGTTTGACCGCTGGGCGGCCTTTACAGTCAGCCAGCAGCTTGTGAATGCGGCCGATCCTGTCCTCGATTTGCTCCGAGCGCAGCCCCTGCTCGTTACCTTTTTCGATGGCCACGGCGCGATAATCTTCGCGATAACGCCTGATGGTCCGGCGCAGAGCTTCGTGGTTCGCTGCCCGATTTCTCGCTCCATACACGCAAAATCATCATCATCACCGATCAACCGGCGGGCACGGCGTAGAGTTGAAAGCGCGCGACCGCTCACCTCTCCCACTTTCGCGATCTCGATAGGCTGGCCATGTACCGCATAATTCGCCCGCACGGGCGGCCTGTGACCTCTCCGAAAGCCCTTAATTTAATGGGCACCAGATTGCGAACGATGGTAAGTATCTCCAGTCTAATAAATCGATTCCGTGCCAATATTCAGGACTCTAGTCATTCAAATTGACTTGATTCCACGTATTTAATCACTTAAAATCGGGATTAATATCCGTACTCCAGGATCTGGCAAATTTCGATGGACGATAATTTGTTTTTCGCGCGCCGGTTGGGCCTTGGCCTCAGACTAGGCGAGACGATCAACGTGCCCATGCGCGCCTGGGCGGTTTCGCAACTAACCACCATTCCTCCGCTACAATTTTACGGACCCGATGGAACGTCGCTCCGCGGTCAGCTTGCCGACGACGCCGACCTTTTCCCGGACTTCGAGGCTGCCTGCAAGGTTTGGGAACTCTACCGCAAAGCCGAGGACTATCTCGAAAAGGAAGGGGGCAAGATGTCGGAGTCCGACTTCAATGCCCTCGCCAACACGACTGTGTGGACGCCATATATGGACATTCCGCGCTGGCGCAACTGCCTCGCCAAGACCTTGACCGCCGTCAACGGTCCGAGCCCGGTTTTCGAGAGGTTCTGGTGGTTCTGGTGCAACCACTTCACGGTGTCGACCACCGAAGCAGAGATCAAGCTGTTCTACGGGCCGCATACCCAGAATATCCGCAACCGGATGACCGGCAATTTTGTGGACATGCTGCAGGACGCCATCCTTAACCCAGGAATGCTGGTCTATCTCGACAATCATCAGTCGACGGGACCAAACTCGCGATCGGGAAAGCAGAACGACGGCAACCTTAACGAGAACCTCGCTCGCGAGATGCTCGAGCTGCACACCATGAGCGCAGAGGGTGGCTATACCCAGAAGGACGTGATCGAGGCGGCGTTAGCTCTTACAGGTTGGCAGTTTTACGCCGGCATCCCGACCCATGGGCGGATCATCAAGGGCGCAAAATATGGGACCTGGTTCCAGGAAGACCGACATGAACCGGGAACCCGCACGATCTTGGGAAAAACCTACAAGTCCAAGGACAAAGGCCGCAATCAGGCGCCCGAGTTGCTCGCCGATCTGGCTGTCCACCCCGAGACCGCCAAGCATCTCGCCTGGAAACTGGCGCGGCACTTTATCGCTGACGACCCTCCCTCAGAGTCGGTCGAGAATATCCGCCAAGTCTGGGCCGATACCGGCGGAAACCTCGTTGCTGTGCATACCGCGGTAGTCGAAGAGGTTTTGGCGCACGGGCGGGAATACCAGAAGTACACAACTCCTGAGAACTGGCTGACGCAGTCCTTTAGGACGACTGGTGTTCCAGTGCCGTTGACCCGCCCCTTCCCCGGAACTGGTGCTTACTGGATCGACGGTCTATTCAAAGAGCTGGGCCAGTCTTATGACCAATGCCCGCAGCCGAACGGCTATCCGGACTTGACTGCGGACTGGATCTCGAAGGAAACCCTTGACCGGCGGGCCCGGTTCTCATGGTTTCTCGGAACTCGGATCGAAAATGCAGCAGCCGACGGCCTCAGGCAATACTCCGAGCTCCTGGCGGGCCCCGGGTCGGAGCTTGCCGAAAAAGTGGCGACCGCCAGCACTAAAGTCATTGCGACTGCTCTGCTCTTAGCCAGCCCCCAATATTTGAAGACTTGAGGTCGTCATGAACTCTCGATCCGACTGCGAAGGTTCCTATCGCATCACCCGGCGCGGGTTTCTGCAATCGAGCGCGATCCTGACGTTTGCGGCACTGCCCGAGCTCGCGATTGCCGCTCCACCCACCTCGACGCGTCTCTTGGTGGTGTTGCTGCGTGGTGGCATGGATGGCCTGTTCGCGATGCCGCCAGTCGGCGACAAGGCGCTTGCCGGCCTGCGCCGCCACATTAATCCCGATGACCAACAGAAGCTTGACGGACATTTCGCGCTGCATGGAGCGCTCAGCGCGATGGGCGACATGTATCGCAACGGTCAGGCGCTGTTCGTGCATGGCATCTCCAACCCATATGTCGGGAGGTCGCATTTTGAAGGGCAGGACATCATGGAAAGCGGTGAGGCGACCGCTTACAGTTCCAAGTCTGGCTGGCTTGGAAGGACGCTGGACATCATCGGCGATCCATCGGTCACTATGACCCTTCCCGTGCCGCTGATCCTTCGTGGCCGGCAGCGGCCGGACACGGCTTATCCTTCCTGGATCAAAAGCCTCCCGCAATCGATGTATTCGAGCCTGCTACCGTTGTGGCTCGCCGACCCGGACTTCGCGCCTTTCGGCCAGCAGCTTGAGGACCAAAAGGTAGAACTCAGCCAGCCGCCCAATATCTATGTGGGAGATGCCAACTCACTGACCGATCTGGCCAAACAAGCCGCCGAGCGACTGAAGAACCCCCTGGGCCCTCGCATCGCCGTCCTTGATCATGTTGGCTTCGATTCTCACTCGAACGAACCGAACTTCCAGTCTCAACGGCTGCGGGAGGTGGACGACGCGGTCGGCGCCTTTAAGCAAGGCATGGGCGAGGTCTGGAAAGACACCCTTGTAGTGACGGTTACCGAATTTGGCCGCACCGCGGCCGAAAATGGCTCGCTGGGCACCGATCATGGCTGGGGGACTTCGATATTCGTGCTGGGTGGTAAGCTCAAGAAGAGCGGCGTCGTCTCGGATTGGCCCGGACTCAAGAAATCGGCTTTGTTTGAGGGCCGCGACCTAAAGGCGACCCTCGACTCACGGGCGCTTTATGGAGCAATCCTGTCGAGCGCCTTCAATCTCGAACCCGAAAGAGTCAGCCGCGACGTCATCGAACACACGCCAACTGATCTCTATACTGCTTATCTTTAGAAAGGAGGCGATTGGAGGCGACAAGAAGGCAACGGTGCAAAATACGAGCTATCGGACTAAGGCGCAACCGACGAGAACTCGATTGGCTGAGACTCGTTCCTGAAACAGACTCGGTGGCACAGATTATAGGTCGAGCGCCTCGACGTCGCCCTTCCGGCTGATCGTATGCGGCAAAGATAAAGTTGCTCGCCGGAACTAAATCGGTACCCGCGAGCCTTCAGAACTAAGTCCAGACAAAGGCATCGCTCTTGACGAGACGGTATGAACAGCGCGAACATTCTGCGCGGGACAAAGATCACCTGTGAGCCAACGGTGATCGGTGTTATCGTGTGTCAGTTCCCAGAATCGTTGCGGGCGAACTCTCTTGAATTTTCAGCTTAACTCGTCCGTTCACGCCTTGCTGCGCTCGGCCAATAGCGAAGCCGCACGAGATCAGTCCCCGCTCGCGCGGGAACTTCCATTGAACAAGACCGAAAAAGCCATCGAGGCGTTCATCAAGGCAGCGTCGAAACCGCGCCTTCGGTTCGAGGCGCTCGTGATCCCGCCCGACGGTAAGTCCTACTTCGGCCGCAAGACCACCCGCTAGTCCATCTGTGCCAAGCAATCCGCTGATACCATGAGCTCGAGCCTCTAAAGTCGGCTCGAGCCTTGGGTTCGAGATCGGTCTCTCAGCTCCAGCTGAGGGGGTTGGAGCTGGCCATGGAGATAACGCGCAAGCCGGTCTGGCTGAGCGGCTTGATCTGCCCGGTCAAATTGTCGAGGACAAGCCTGCCCCGGTTCGAGTAGACGACGAGAACTGCGTGGGCTTCACCCGAGCGCGTCTTGACGTAAGCAAGCCGCAGAGCGCTCGGCGAAAAGCCAGCGCGGAGCAACGCGTCCCTTTTAGCCAAAGCGTAATCTTCGCAATCCCCGGACCGGGCATTAACGGTCCACACGTCGGTGCCGGCCGCGTCGTATTTTGGCTTGATGGTGCGGTTCATGCGGGCATTGACGGCGCGCAAGGTGGCCATCTCGTCGCGCGAAACCTTCTGCTTTGCAGCGCCGCCGGCTTTGCACTCGGCGGGGTTCTTGAGGCACATCAGCTGATAACCGAGCGGCGCATTCGCAGCGCTTGCCTCGGGGGCCGCGGTGAGGGTCAGAGAGATGGCCGCCAGTGCGACCAGGGCAAAATGCACGATCCGATTGGTGGTTGCCATTTGAAAGTTCCCCGTTGAAGCGAGGGGAATGTGCCAGCCGCCGATTTCGCCTTTAGCTCAAAACTAGATGCAATTTTACCCAACCGACCAGCATTGCCGAACCAGCGTCGGCATGGTTGAGGCAGGGTGAACTAGTGGATGGAATCTAACACTTGGTGCCCTCGTCTGACGGCGGCGATGATGCGGTCTGGGTCGGCGGTCCAGGTGAA
>JANXSI010000127.1 GCA_025352765.1 Devosia sp.
CGCAGGTCGACGTGCTCATCGATACAACCGGGCTCGCGGCCTCGGTGGTGCAGACGCTCTTGCTGGAGCTAGACCTCGCCGGACGGATCGAGTGGTCGAGCGGCCAGTTCGTCGCGCTGCGCTACTGACCGGTCGCGCCAGAGAAGCAGGGCGGCAAAACCGAGCCAGCTGACCAGCAGCGGCAGCGCGTAGCTCCAGCCCTCCGGCGTCAGGAAGCGCGGCAGGATGTCGTCGAAGAACGGCGCGGCGATGCGGCTGTCAGCGAGTATTTCGGTGCTCGCGCAGATGCCCGAGATCAGAACGCTCGCGACCGCGAGCACCGCGATGCCGGCCCGTGCGGCGAACATGCGGGGTTGCAGGAAGGCCAGCGGCAGGCAGGCCAGCGGCAGCATCGAGACGAGGTGGCGAGGCCCCGTGGACGAGCCGCCATCCCAGTAGAAATAGCTCGAGTTGATCAGCAGCGACGCGATGATCGTGCCGCTGATAACGATCGCGACATCGCGGTTCGCGCGGGGCATGCGCGCCAGCCCGAACGGAACGAGGATCAGCACGGGCGAAAGCGGCAGCAGTCCGCGATAGAGGCCAAGCGTGATCTGGGCCAGCACGCCGAGGCTCGGCAGCGAGAGCCCGAACAGGCCCGACCGCATCCCCTCGAAGCCGACCACTTCGGAATAGCCGAGCCTGAACGGCGAATGAAACGCCAGCGCATTGTAGATGAGAAGCGTCGCGACACCCGGTATCGCCCCCACCAGCATTGCCAGCGCCCGCATCGCGAGGCCACCGGCCCGGCGTGCCCCATACAAATGCAGCAGCGCGACAAGCGCGGCAGCGGGCAACGCGGTGAAGTCGACCAGCAGCAGCACGCCCAGCACCAGTCCGACCGCAAGACCGCGCCAGGCCGTCGGCGGGGCGGCGCGCGGCCAGCACGCCAGCGCCAGTGCCACGAGCAGCAGGCTGCCCGACAGCACGTGGCCGAACAGCACCGTCGACCAACCCAGGAACGGCGTCCCGATGGCAAGGATCATTGCCGCAAAGACTGCCCCCCTGTCGCCGGCCCCGAGCCGTCGCGCCAGGAGGTACAGCAGCGCCGATGCGAACGCCCCGAACAGGCCATTGGTACTGAGGATCGCCGCGGTGAGATAGAGCCCGAAGATGCCCGGACGCATCGGGTCGGCGGCTCCGACGACGGCCCGCGTCGCCCAAATGCTCGGCAGCGCCAGGATCGACTGGCCCGGTGGCTTGTCGGCGTAGTGGTGCCCCTCGAACGTTGCGATGTCGACCGTATGATCGGCGAACCGGTCGATGTCGACGCGCCCCTCGCTGAGCGACAGCGCGAGTGCCATGCGGGTGATCTGCTGCGGATTGCCGACATGCGCCGGCGTAAAGACGGCGTCAGCAAACAACGCAAACACGAAGATCAACGCCGCTTTGGCGGCACGCACCCAGGAGCCGTTCACGGGCGCTCCGCTCCGGCCGGCTCGCGCCAGAGCAGCAGCACCGAAAAGCCGCACCAGACGAGCCCAAGGGGAACGGCGCGGAGCAGCCCGTCGGGAGTCAGGAAACTGGGGAGCAGCGTTTCAAAGAACGGGACCATGAAGCGGTCCCTGACGAACATCGTCGTACTGGCGCAAACCCCGGATACGAACACGCTGATCAGCAGCAGGCCGATGGGCACTGCCCGTCCCCATCCGGCCTTCGGCCAGGCGAAGGCGAGGGCGACAGCCGCGATCGGCAGCATGCCCACCAGCATACGGGGGCCAGTCGAATTGCCGCCGTTCCAATAGTAGTAGCTGATGTTGATCAGCACGGTGATCGCGACCGTTCCGGCAATCACCCATGCTGCTCCGCGCCGCGTGCTGTCCTCGGCCATCCGCGCCAGCCCGAGCGGCACGAGGATCAGCACGGGCGAGAGCGGCAGCAGGCCGCGATAGAGGCCGAACATGATTTCCCAGAGCACGGCGAGGTCCGGGCTCGTCAGCCCGAACAGCCCCTCCTGCATGCCGTTGAACCCGACCACGGCCGAGTAGCCGAGGCGGAACGGCGAGTGGAAGGCAATGGCGTTGTAGATGAACAGCGGCGCAAGGCCGACCAGTCCACCGGCGCCGAGCCCGACGGTCGCCGGCCAGAACCGGGCCTTGTTTTCGAGGAGGTAGAGAACGCCCACCATGGCCGCGGCGAAGATCGACGTGAAGTCCACGATAGCCACAAATCCAAGAACCAGTCCGAGGACCGGCGCGGTCCATGATCGGCCCTGCCCTCGGTCGAACGCCACCAGCGCAAAACCGATGAGCAGCAGGCTGCCCGTCACCGAATGGGAGAAGAATGCCGTGGACCAGCCGAAGAACGGCGTGCCGATCGCCAGCGCGCAACTGGCGAACAGCGCTCCGGCATCGCTCGCGCCCAACCGCCGCGATACGGCGTAGACCAGTGCAGAAGCCAACGCCCCCAACAGGCTGACGACGAGCACGGTGCTCGCGGTCAAGTAGGCCACGAAGCCCGAATGCGACAGCGGGTCAGAATCCTGACCGGTCGCGGTCAGCCAGGCGCGAGTCACGATGATCGCCGGTACCGCGAGGAGCGACAGGCCGGGCGGCTTGTCGGCGTAGTAGTGGCCCTCGAAAAATGCCTTGTCGACGGTGAACCTGGCATGTCGATCGATGTCGACTCGCCCCTCGCTCAGGGACACCGCCAGGGCCGTCCGCGTCACGTTTTGGGCATTCTGGGGGTTCTGGGGAGCAAAACTCACATAGGCCAGCAGGGTCAGCAGGAATATCGCCACCGGCCTGAAAAAGTGCATAGGGACCGCCTGAAAAGTGCGGTTCCTCGTAACACGAGTCGGCGGCACAAAACCCACCCGCCAAAGCCATCAGGTTGACAGTGGGCGTCCGCTTCACCATTTTGCGCCCGATTGAGTTACCCCCTCCGAAAGCATCGCGTATGAAACTGGTGGTCGTCGAGAGCCCGGCCAAGGCTAAGACAATTAACAAGTATTTGGGAAAGGACTACGAAGTCCTCGCCAGCTACGGCCATGTCCGCGACCTGCCGGCCAAGGACGGTTCGGTACTGCCCGACGACGACTTCTCGATGATCTGGGAGGTCGATGCGCAGTCCAAGAAGCGGCTCGCGGACATCGGCAATGCGCTCAAGAACGCGGACGAACTGATCCTCGCAACCGACCCTGACCGCGAAGGCGAAGCCATTTCGTGGCACGTGCTGGACGTGCTGACGCAGAAGAAGCTGATCAAGGACAAGCCGGTCAGCCGCGTCGTCTTCAACGCCATCACCAAGTCGGCGATCACCGAGGCGATGCTGCATCCGCGCGCCATCGACATCCCGCTGGTCGACGCCTACCTCGCCCGCCGCGCCCTCGACTATCTCGTCGGCTTCACGCTCTCGCCGATCCTTTGGCGCAAGCTCCCGGGCTCCCGCTCGGCCGGCCGCGTGCAATCGGTGGCGCTCAGGATCGTTTCGGATCGCGAAGCCGAGATCGAAAAATTCAAGCCGGTCGAATACTGGTCGGTCGCCGCCAAGCTGATCGAAAAGGGCAAGGCGTTCGAGGCCCGCCTGTATTCGGTCGACGGCAAGGTTGCCGACAAGCTCGCCATCGCCACCGGCGAGCGGGCCACTGCCCTCAAGGCCGCAATCGAGGCCGGCAAGTTCGAGGTCCGTTCGGTCGACAAGAAGCCGACCAAGCGCAACCCCTATGCGCCGTTCACCACCTCGAGCCTGCAGCAGGATGCCTCGTCGCGGCTGGGCATGTCGCCCAACCGGACCATGCAGATCGCCCAGCGCCTCTACGAGGAAGGCATCATCACCTATATGCGAACCGACGGCGTGCAGATGGCCCCTGAAGCCATCGCCTCGGCCCGCGCCGCCATCGAGAAAGAGTTCGGCACCGCCTATCTGCCGCCGACGCCGCGCATCTACCAGACCAAGGCCAAGAACGCCCAGGAAGCGCACGAAGCCATCCGGCCGACCGACATGTTCCGGCATCCCGACACCATCGGCGATGCGGACATGAAGAAGCTCTACGGCCTCATCTGGCGCCGCACCCTCGCCTCGCAGACCCGCTCGGCCGAGATCGAGCGCACGACGGCGGACATCGCGATCAATGCCCCCGGCGAGGCGATCATGCTTCGCGCCGTCGGCTCGGTTGTGACCTTCCCGGGTTTTCTGGCGTTGTACGGCGTCGAGGCCACCGCCGATCGGGATGAAGACGACGAGGACAGCAAGGAACTGCCGGCGCTCGCCGTCGGGGACACCCCCAGGCTCGACGAAGCGCTGATCGAACAGCATTTCACCCAGCCGCCGCCGCGCTACAGCGAAGCCAGCCTCATCAAGAAGATGGAAGAACTCGGCATCGGCCGGCCGTCGACTTATGCCGCCACCATCTCGGTGCTGCAGGACCGGAACTACGTTCGCCTCGAAAAACGGGCGCTGATCCCCGAGGACCGCGGTCGCATCGTCACCGCCTTCCTCGAGAGCTTCTTTGCCAAGCTCGTCGAATACGACTTCACCGCCCTGCTCGAGCAGCAGCTCGACCAGATCTCGGCCGGCGAGCTGAGCTGGAAGGACGTTCTGCGCCAGTTCTGGACCGACTTCACCAAGCAGACCGACGAGATCAAGGATCTTCGCGTCACCCAGGTGCTCGACGCGCTCAATATCATGCTCGCGGATCATATCTTCCCGGCAAAGGCCGATGGCGGCGATCCGCGCCGCTGCCCCAATTGCGGCACTGGCCAGTTGTCGCTGAAGCTCGGCAAGTTCGGCGCCTTCATCGGCTGCTCGAACTACCCCGAGTGCCGCTACACGATGCAGCTCTCGGATGCTGCCACCGGCGGCGCGGCGGAGGCTCTGCCCGGCGACGGCATTTTGGGCACCGACGACGAGACCGGCCTCAACGTGCTCTTGAAGTCCGGCCGCTTTGGCCCATATGTGCAGCTTGGCGATGGCGACGAACCGAAACGGTCATCCCTCCCCAAAGGTTGGACGCCGGAGACGCTGACCTTCGAAAAGGCCAAGCAGCTCCTCACCCTCCCCCGCGAAGTCGGCCTCCACCCGGAATCGGGCAAGGCAATCAGCGCCGGTCTCGGCCGCTACGGTCCGTTCATCCTGCATGACGGCAAGTACGCCAACCTCCCCGACGTCGAGGAAGTCTTCACCGTCGGGCTCAATCGCGCCGTCGATCTGCTAGCGCAAAAAGCCGCAGGCGGCGGTCGGTTCGGACGCGGCGCCACTCCGGCTGCCATCAAGACCTTCGAGCACGCCGACGGCGCCATTTCGGTGCGCGACGGCCGCTATGGTCCCTATGTGAACCAGGGCAAGGTCAACGCCACCCTGCCCAAGTCGGTGAAACCCGACGAGGTTACGCTTGAGCAGGCAGTTCAGCTGATCGCCGACCGCGCTGCCGCCACCGGCAGCAAGAAGCCGGCACGCAAGGCCGCCGCCAAGAAAGCGCCGGCAAAGAAGGCGGCGGCCAAAAAGACCCCCGCAAAGAAAGCTCCGGCGAAAGCCACGGCCGCCAAGGCCGCACCCAAAGCCGCGGCCAAGAAGGCCGCCCCCAAGAAGAAGGCGGAGATTACCGCCTGAGAAAGATTTGAATGGCCAGAGCGCCAAAACGACCCACCAACTCCAAGCCGGCACGCGCCTTCGCGGTCGGCACGCTTCCCTCCAAGGAAGCCATCCTCGAGGCCATGGCGGATGCCCCGCACCTCGACGGGAAACGCGACCTCGCGAAATATTTCGGCATCCACGGCGATATGCGCACCCCATTCAAGGTGCTGCTCAAGGAGATGGAGGGTGAAGGCTTCATCGCCCGCACCCGCAAATCCATCCGCCGCACCGCGACGCTGCCGCAAGTCACCGTCCTCGATATCCCGACCGACGCCGATCCCGACGACCTCCACGCCTATCCAGCGCAGTGGAACGAGGACGAAGGCGAGCGACCGCGCGTCAGCGTGATCCAGCCGAAAGCCGCGCGCGTCGTTCCGGCCCCCGGCGACCGCATCCTCGCGCGTATCGACGCCGGCGAGGGCACCGTGCCGGCCTACACCGCCAAGGCGATGAAGATCCTCGACAAGCCGCGGCGCGGCCAGATCGGCATCGTGCGCCTTGACGACGGCGGCGCGAGGCTCGTGCCGGTCGACCGCAAGCAGAAGGAAATGCGGATCGACATCGGCGATCTCGGAGGCGCCCGCGACGGCGACCTGGTCGAAGTCACGGTGAAACTCGTCGGCCGGCTGATGATCCCCAAGGCCAAGGTCGAGTCGGTGATCGGCAACCCGGCCTCCGAGGGCGCGGTCTCGATGATCGCGATCCACAACCTCGAGATCCCTTACCGCTTTCCCGCCTCGGTGCTGAAGGAAGCCGAAGAGGCCGGCGAAGTCACCCTCAAGGGCCGCGAGGATTGGCGCCACATCCCTCTGATCACCATCGATCCGCCGGACGCCAAGGACCATGACGACGCCGTCTATGCCGAACCCGACACCGATGTGAACAACCCCGGCGGCCACATCGTCATCGTCGCCATCGCCGACGTCGCCGCCTACGTCCGCCCCGGCACCGCCCTCGACCGCGAGGCGTATCTGCGCGGCAACTCGGTCTACTTCCCCGACCGGGTGGTGCCGATGTTGCCCGAACGCATTTCAAACGATCTCTGTTCGCTCAAAGAGGGCGAAAATCGACCATCTCTAGCCATCCGTTTGGTCATTGGTGCGGACGGCAAGAAGCGCCGTCACAGCGTTCACCGCATCGTCTTCCGCTCTGCCGCCAAGCTCTCCTACCAGCAGGCGCAAGCGGCAATCGACGGTCGTCCCGACGACAAGACCGGCCCGATCCTCGAGACTATCCTGAAGCCGCTGTGGCGCGCCTACGCCGTGATGGCCAAGGC
>JANXSI010000150.1 GCA_025352765.1 Devosia sp.
AAGGACGCATGAGCAGCAAGCTTCCAGATTTTGACCTGTGGATCGAGACGGTGGCGCCGATCGTGCACCTCGAGATCGCGCCCGAATACCGCGCCGGGGTGAAGGCGAATTTGAAGACAGCGGCGAAAATGGCCGCAATCCTCGAAAAGGCGCCACTCAAGGACGAAACCGAGCCGGCGCCGGTGTTTCGCACATGAAGTCGACCGCCGGAGTGGCCGAAACGGCCCGGGCCGTAAACGCGACCGAAATTTCGGCGCGGGCGACGACCATCGCCGCACTGGCGCGGATCGAGGCCAACAACGGCCGCGTCAACGCCTTCACCGATGTCACGGCCAGCCGGGCGCTGGCCCGGGCCGACGCGGTGGATGAGGGGGTAAAGGCCGGCAAGGCGCTGCCGCTCGCCGGCGTGCCGTTCGCGGTCAAGAACCTGTTCGATTTGAAGGGCGTGGTGACGCGCGCCGGCTCAAAGATCAATCGCGACAACCCGCCGGCGAGGGCGGACGCGGTGCTGGTCGAGCGGCTCGAGGCGGCCGGGGCGATCTGCGTCGGGGCGCTCAACATGGGCGAGTACGCCTATGATTTCACCGGCGAGAACGCCCATGACGGTGCCGCGCACAACCCCCACGATCTCGCGCACATGACCGGAGGGTCGTCGAGCGGCTCGGCCGCCGCGTTGGCCGCCGGCATGGTGCCGCTGACGCTCGCATCGGACACCAACGGCTCGATCCGCGTGCCGTCATCGCTGTGCGGGCTGTTCGGATTGAAGCCGACCTATGGGCGGCTCAGCCGCAGCCGCACCTTCCCGTTCGTCCACAGCCTCGACCATCTGGGGCCACTGGCCCGATCGGTCGAGGATCTGGCGCTCAGCTATGACGCCATGCAGGGGTTCGACGGCGACGATCCGGCGATGGTGAAGCGGCCGCTCGAAGCGATTTCGGGGCGGCTGGAACGCGGTTTTGCCGGGCTGCGCATCGCTGTGGCGGACGGGTATTTTTCGGGCGAGGCCGAAGTCGGCGAGATGATGGCGCTGGCGACCAAGACGCTCGGCGTCGAGCGCCGCATCAGCCTGCCCGACGTGCCGTCGGCGCGGGCCGCGGCGTTCCTCATCACCATGGCGGAGGGTGCGTCGCTGCATGCCGAGCGGCTGCGGACCCGCGCCGGCGATTTCGATCCGGACGTGCGCGACCGGCTGCTGGCCGGCGCATTGCTGCCGGCGGGCTGGATCGAGCGGGCGCAGAAGTACCGCCGGGCGTTCCAGGAGCAGGTGCTGGCGCTGTTCGGCGAGGTCGACGCGATCCTCGCGCCATCGACGCCGATGCGGGCGCCGAAAATCGGGCAGAAGACGGCGCTGTTCGGCGGCGTCGAAATGCCGGTGCGGCCGAACCTCGGGATCTTTACGCAGCCGTTTTCGTTCATCGGGCTGCCGGTGGCGGCAGTGCCGATCGCAGTCCCCGGACAGCGCCTGCCGCTTGGGCTGCAGGTGATCGCGGCGCCCTGGCGCGAGGATGTGGCGCTGCGCGTGGCGCGGCAACTGGAAAAGGCGGGCGTTGCGCAGGCGCCCGTGGCGCGGGGATTTGCCGACGCCTGAGAGCAACGGCCCGGGGAACAGGGCCGAGCAGCGGGCGCAGTGGAGGATATGATGCTTGACGACAACCGGCTGTTTCCGGCCGACGCGGCGACGCGGGCCATTGCGCGCGAGCTGTTCGGTTCGATCCGGCACCTGCCCATCGTCAGCCCGCACGGACATACCGAGCCGCGCTGGTACGCGGAGAACGCGGCGTTTCCCGACCCGGCGCAACTGCTGATCGTGCCCGACCACTACGTCAACCGGATGCTGGTGAGCCAGGGGATTGAGCTCAGTGCGCTCGGTGTGCCGCGCCGCGACGGCGGCCCGGTCGAGACCGACGGGCGGACGATCTGGCGGCTGTTTGCCAAGCACTATTACCTGTTCCGCGGGACACCCTCGCGGCTGTGGCTTGATACGGCGTTCGAGGATCTGTTCGGACTGACCGAGCCGCTGGGGGAAAAGACCGCCGATGCCTATTACGACCGCATCGCGCAGCGGCTGGCGACCCCGGAGTTCCGGCCGCGGGCGCTGTTCGAGCGGTTCAACATCGAGGTCATCGCCACCACCGACAGCGCCACGGACGATCTTGGCTGGCACAAGCAGATCGCGGCGTCGGGCTGGGGAGGCCGGGTGGTGCCGACCTATCGGCCAGACACCATCGTCGATCCGGACAAGCCCGGGTTTCTTGGCGAGTTGGACAAGCTCGGCGAGATGACCGGCTGCGATACCGGAAGCTGGGCCGGGTACCTCGACGCGCACTGGGAGCGGCGGGCCTATTTCAAGCAGATGGGCGCCACGGCGACCGATCACGGGCACCCGAGCGCGCAGACGGCCGATCTCAGCGAAGCGGACGCCGCAGCGCTGTTCGACATCGTGCGGGGCGGCAAGGCGGACGCCGCGCAGCGCGAACTGTTCCGCGCCCAGATGCTGACCGAGATGGCGCGGATGAGCGTCGAGGACGGCCTCGTGATGCAGATCCACCCCGGCTCCTGGCGCGACCATGCCCCCGGGATGTTTGCCGCGCATGGTCCCAATACCGGCTTCGATATTCCGCGGCGGACCGACTATGTGGCGGCGCTGAAGCCGCTGCTCGACCGCTACGGCATGGACAAGCGGCTCAGCATCATCCTGTTCACGCTCGACGAGTCGACCTATGCGCGCGAACTGGCGCCGCTCGCCGGGGTGTATCCGGCGCTGAAGCTCGGACCGCCCTGGTGGTTCTTCGACAGCCCGGAGGGGATGATGCGGTTCCGCGAACTCGCGACCGAGACCGCCGGGTTCTACAATACCGTCGGCTTCAACGACGACACGCGGGCGTTCCCGTCGATCCCGGCACGGCACGACGTCGCACGGCGGATCGATTGCGCGTATCTGGCCCGACTCGTCGCCGAGCACCGGCTGCGGCTCGACGAGGCGCATGAAGTGGCGATCGACCTCGCCTATGGGTTGGCAAAGAAGGCGTACAGACTGTGACAAGACTTTCGACGGCAACGCTGGGCAGTGCCCGGCCGGGCGTGATCGTGCCGGCCTATGACCGCGCCACGGTGA
>JANXSI010000180.1 GCA_025352765.1 Devosia sp.
GTGACCGTCAGCTCGCACCAGGACCGCGTGGTGCTGCTGTTCGAGGACATCACCGAACGCGTGCGCTCCGAAGAGCGCATCAACTTCATGGCGCACTATGACGCTCTCACCGGATTGCCCAACCGCGCGCACTTCGCCCAGCAGGTGACCGCCGAACTCGAGGCCCGCCGCGACGAGCAAAGCCACGAGATGATCATGCTGATGATCGTCGATATCGACGACTTCAAGCATGTCAACGATACCGCCGGCCACCTCGTCGGCGACCGACTGCTGGTCGAGGCCGCCGAACGTCTCAGCCAGGTGCTGGGGCTCAACAGCCTCGTGGCGCGCCTCGGCGGCGACGAGTTCATCGTCTACCGCAGCGGCGATGTGACCGAGCAGACGGCAGAGGTGGACCCGCAATTGATCCTGTCGGCGTTCAATGCGCCGTTCTCGATCATGGGCGAGAGCCTTTACACCAATGTTTCGATCGGCATCGTCACTACCACCGGCCACGATGAAGAACTCGACAGCCTGATGACCAAGGCCGACCTCGCGCTCTACAAGGCCAAGGGCAACGGCAAGGCCCAGGCGCAGTTGTTCATCGACGAGATGGACACGGCCTACCGGTATCGCCAGCGGCTGAAGGCCGAACTCAAGACCTGCGTCGCCCAGGAGGGCCTGACGCTGGCGTTCCAGCCGCTGATCGATCTCAAGACCCGCCGGGTCGTGGCGTGCGAAGCGCTGGCGCGCTGGACCCACCCGACGCTCGGCTCGATTCCGCCGTCGCTGTTTATTCCCATCGCCGAGGAAACGGGCCTGATCTCGGAGATCTCGCGCTGGGTGCTGAAATCGGCCACGCGCGAGTGCCAGAACTGGCCCGAGGAGGTCTCGATCTCGGTCAACATTTCGGCGCGGGACTTCCGCAACGACGATGTCGAGGACATGGTCATGGGCGCCCTCGAGGAGAGCGGCCTCGCCCCGAGCCGGCTCGAGGTCGAGGTGACCGAGACTGCCCTCATCGAAGAGCGGGATGCCGCCACGGCCATCCTGTCGTCGCTTGGCAAGAAGGGCATCGGCATCGCGCTCGACGATTTCGGTACCGGCTACTCGTCGCTGAGCTATCTGCAGGCGCTGCCCTTCACCAAGCTCAAGATCGACCGGAGCTTCGTGATGGACATCACCACGAACGCGCGGTCACTGAAACTGCTTTCCAACGTGGCGCAGTTGGGCAAGGACATCAATCTGACGGTGACGGCCGAAGGGGTCGAGACCGAGGAACAGCTCGCCCTGATCCAGGCGCACACCAAGGTCGACCAGATTCAGGGCTATCTGTTCGGCGTTCCCCTGCCCAAGCGAGAAGTGGGCGAACTGATCGCCCGGATGGCCGGCGCCGCTCCGACGGCCTCCCCCGCCAGAGTTCGCCAGCTTGGTTAACGCGCGTTAACCTATTCCGCTGCTGCATGAATTTGGAACTGCCCCGTGCCCCAAGCGCCGGACGCGACACGGCATTGCGTTTTCCGGGCTTCTAACATGCTTAAGAAAGCGTTACACATTCTCGTGTTTTGGGGATTTTGTGTAATGAGTGCGGCAGCTCAGTCCCAAGCTGTACCGGCGTCACATTTTGCCGGTAGCTTGATCGATATTTTAGATCGCGTTGAGTATCGCCGGGTGTCTGCGGAAGAGCAGTTCGATCCGGTCTATCGACTGCGTTACGAAGCCTATCGACGCGAGGAATTCGTGCCGATCAGTCCCGGTGAACTTGTCGTCGATGAGTTCGACGATCTGCCCAACGCGTATTGCTACGGAATCTACATTGACGGCTTACTCGTCAGTTCGCTGCGGTTTCATCATCTGACCCGAGAGGAACGGCGTTCTCCCTCTCACTCCGTCTTCAAAGACGTCCTCGATCCGCTGCTGGACCAGGGACTGTCGATCATCGATCCAGGGCGATTTACTGCGGACTACGAAGCATCTCTCGCCTACCCGGCACTGCCCTTCTTGACGCTGCGGATTGCCGTCATGGCGACCTGGCACTTTAGGGTGAAGTATTGCCTGTCGTCCGTGCGGCCCGAGCACGCCGCCTTTTACCGACGGGTCTTCAACTCGTCGCGGCTCTCGGAGGCTCGCTATTATCACGGGCTCAACTTCCCGATGGAAATGTGGGCCTGTGACTGTCCGGTGGTGTACCCGAACCTGCTGAAGCGCTATCCGTTCTTCATGTCGACAGAGGAGGAGCGGCGCCGCTTGTTCACGCCGCCACATCTGGCGCCGCTATGGACCCGTCCGACGGTGCGCGCCGCGCAATTGGAAAATATCGCACCCGTCTGATCCGGGCGGCCTGATGACCCCAGGGCCGGGGCGCGCCGCCTCAGTCGGAGGCTATCGCTCCACAGCGTCGGTTACGCCGAGTAGGCTCAGCGTGTTGTGAAGCGATGTATCGAGATGCGTGCGCATCGCCGTCATGGCGACCTGGCACTTTAGGGTGAAGTATTGCCTGTCGTCCGTGCGGCCCGA
>JANXSI010000208.1 GCA_025352765.1 Devosia sp.
GGTGGACTTGGTACGCCCTAGGGGAGTCGAACCCCTCTCTGCACCGTGAGAGGGTGCCGTCCTAACCGATAGACGAAGGGCGCGTATAAGTCCTTGGTTATGTGGCACCAATTGGCATTTCTGCCGCCCGGTGTCCATACCGAAGTCGATAGACAGGCTCAGTATCAAGCTTCGCGGCGGCCCGTCAACCGGTGCCACGGGCAGGATGTGCTGGTGCGCCCAAGGGGAGTCGAACCCCTCTCTCCACCGTGAAAGGGTGGCGTCCTAACCGATAGACGATGGGCGCCTCCGGCGCAGGGCGGTCTATAGAGTCTCGGCCCCCATGGCGCAAGCGCCAATCTTGCCCCTCAACAACCCGAAAAGGTCACCGGGCGGGACCAGCCGCGCGGCCGGTCGCGAACGTCGACATGGATGAAGCTGCGGCCCGGGTAGCAGCCGAGCCCGCCGACGAGGCCATTGCGGTAGGCGTACGCAATGAGTCGCCGCTTGTCGACGCCGGGGATGAAGATGTCGGCCGCCATGCACTTCATGTGGAAGCTGTCGTCCTTGCCGCCGACGTCGGCATTGTGGGACGGGTCGCGATAGCCCGAACTCACCACCACCTTGCGCCCGAAGAACACCTCGAAGTTCCAGATGGCGAGCCGGAGCTTAGGCACGAGGCAGAAGGTGTCGACGCCGCGATTGGCGACCCAGGTGCCGAAGTTCTGTGTGTAGCCCGCATAGGGGTCGCGCGAGGGAGAGAACGCGCAGGCGCCCAGCGCCAGGGTGCAGATCACGGCAAGCAGGAGTCTGGGCACGGCATTGCTCCGAGGCCGTGACGACGGCGTTCGGAACAATGCTAGGTAATCGCGGTGAACCACGCCCTAAGCGGCGTGGTTATCGAGTCCTTACCACTTGCCGGTATTGGGCATCGACAGCCACGGTTCGGTCGGCTCCAGAGTGCCGTTCTGAATCAGCTCGACCGAGATGCCGTCGGGGGAGCGCACGAACGCCATGTGCCCATCGCGCGGCGGCCGGTTGATGGTAACGCCCATATTCATCAGGTGCTGGCAGAGCGCATAGATGTCGTCGACGAGATAGGCGAGGTGGCCGAAGTTGCGGCCGCCGGTGTAGACCTCGCTGTCCCAGTTGTAGGTGAGCTCGACCTGAGCGTCCTCGTCGCCCGGGGCGGCCAGAAAAACCAAAGTGTAGCGTCCGGCCGTGTTTTCGCTGCGGCGCACTTCGCGCAACCCGAGGCCGTCGCAGTAGAAGCGCTTGCTCGCCTCGATGTCGGTGACCCGCACCATGGTGTGGAGATATTTCATCGATCCGTCCTTGTCGTTGTAATCTTCGGGGGGGCGCTGCGGTGTCGGCGCAACAGTGCTGTGAATTGGTGTGCCCACTGTGCAACAAACTTGCAACGACTCCTTAACTTCTGGATATGAATCGGACAGGGTGAGTCTGTTAGATGCGTACCCGGTCTGCGGCGGGCAAAGTACGAAGAGGCGTTTGGGGGCATGGCGGCTAAATTCTCAGCCGGAGGCGACGCGGGCAGTCGCCCAAGCGATTCCGCGGCTCCGGACACGGACGCCAGCGGCTCCATGGACGTCATCGAGATCGTCGGTGCGATCAAATGGTTCGACGTCGCCAAAGGCTTCGGTTTCATCGTGCCCGATGACGGTCAGCCCGATGTGCTGCTGCATGTGACGTGCCTGCGCCGCGACGGCTACCAGACGGCCTACGAAGGTGCGCGGGTCGTGGTCGAGGCGCTCAATCGGCCCGGCGGCCTGCAGGCGTTCCGCATTCTCTCGATGGACGAGTCGACCGCCCGCCATCCGGCCCAGATGCCTGCGGCCCGCACCCACGTGACCGTCGAGCCGACCAGCAAGCTCGAGCGGCTTGAGGTCAAGTGGTTCAACCGCATCCGCGGCTTCGGTTTCCTGTCGGCGGGCGACTCCGCGCCGGACGTGTTCGTCCACATGGAGACGCTGCGGCGGTTCGGGATTACCGAACTGCGCCCGGGACAGTTCGTGCTGGTTCGCTACGGCACTGGGCCAAAGGGCCTCATGGTTGCCGAGATCCGGCCGGATGGCTGGGGCGACGCCCCGTCGTCGCACTAGGCATTCACTTCGTGCTCTTCATCGCGCATCTCCGATCGGTTGTCGCTGCCGTTCGGATGGCCGTACTGCTTGTGCTGGTCGGGACGGCCAGCGCCTGCAGCGCCGGCGACTATGGAGTGCTGCACACCGCCAAGGGCGCTTTTGCGTTCACTCTCGAGATCGCCGACACTCCTGCGGCTCGGGAGAAAGGGCTGATGTTTCGCACCTCGCTCGCTCCCGATGCCGGAATGCTATTCGACTACCACGGCGAGCAGCAGACCTCGTTCTGGATGCAGAACACCCTGATCCCGCTCGACATGGTGTTCATCGGGGCGGACGGGGTGGTGCGAACCATCCACGCCAATGCCCGGCCGATGGATACGACCCCGATCCCCTCCGAAGTGCCGGTGCAGTTCGTGCTCGAGATCGCCGGCGGGCGGGGTGCCAAGATCGGGCTCAAGGTCGGCGACACATTTGAGCAGGTCCGCGTCAAGGCGTCGAAGTAACGCCCCCCGCGAAGTCTGAAACTCAGGCAAGCCGGCTCAGCACCATGCAGTCGAAGATTGCCCACAGGTGCAGGGTCGCCCCGGCGACCACGAAGACATGCCACAGCACATTCTGGAACTTGAGCCGCTCCCACAAGTGGAAGACGATGCCGGCCGAATAGGTCACGCCGCCGGCCACCACCAGCCAAAAGGCTACCGGGGGCAGGGTGGTGGCGAGCGAGTGAAACACCAGAACGCCGCTCCAGCCGAGCGCCAGATAGAGCAGGATGGCCAGCCGGCCGAAATGCTGCGGCACGATCAGCTTGAGCGCCACCCCGACGATGGCGGCACCCCAGACCAGCGCGAACATCAGTTCGATCCCGGGCGTTCCGCCCAGCACGGCGAGGAACGGGGTGTAGGTGCCGGCGATGAACAGGAAGATGGCGGCCTGGTCGAGGCGTGCCATCAGCTTCTTGAAGCCCGACACCGGCGCCAGATTGAAGGCCAGCGACACGCTCAGCACGGTCAGGAGCGTCGCGAGGTAGATGATGATCGAGGGAAGCTCCGGCCGGGCGGTACCCATTGCGGCATAGACCACCAGCACGGTTCCAAGCGTCAGGGCCAAGACGATGCCGACACCGTGGACGATGCCGTCGGCTACAAGTTCAGCGACCGTGAATGGCCGCCCCTTGTGCCACCACTGGCGAACTTCCGATGCGTGCGCCGGCATGTTTTTGTCTCCTCGGAGCCTCAGCCTGTCAGCTAGCAACTCATTCGGGCTTAAGAAGGACGCATTTTTTCGCGCTATCGTGAACGAGGCGCTGAGCGCATATGGTGCCCTGAACCAGTCGTTAGGAGACCAAAGTGGGCGAACCGCTGCTGCCGATCATTGCTGAAGTCGTCATTGCCGCTCCAATCGACAAGGTCTGGGACGTTCTGACCGGGGAGTCGACCGTGCCGGAATGGCTGGGCGCGATGGACTACAAGGCGGAGGTCGGCACGACCTTCTTCATGCAGCAGGACCCCGAAAAGAAGGCGGTGCGCGATACCGAGGGCTCAACCTGGTGCGATGTGGTGCTGCTGGAAAAGCCGACGCGCTTCTCGTTCAGCTGGTACCTGCCCGGAACGCCGGAGACGACGGTCCACATCACGCTCTCACCAGAGGGCGATGGCAGCACCTTCGTCCGGCTGATGCACGATGAGTGGGACGATTTCGAGCGCGAGGCGATCGAGGACTACTACGATCAGCTGGCCGGCAACTGGGAAACCGAAGTGCTCCCCCGGCTCAAGGCACTGGCCGAGGGCGCCTGAGGTCCAGCCGCCAGACATTGTGCGGCGAGAACACGCCGAGCGGATACTCGATATCCTCGACGCCCAGCAGGTCGAATCCCAGTTTCCGGCAAATACCGTTGGAGCCGGGGTTCTGGGGCGTCGGGAAGGCCATGACATAGAGATGGCGGGCAAGGGGCATCAGCCGCGCCAGAAGCGCGGACGCGGCAGCGCTGCCGATGCCACGGCCCTGAAACGCATCGAGGATTTCCCAGCCGGTCTCGTAGACTGGCTCGCCCTCGCGCTCGGTTTCCCAGTAGCCGATCGAGCCCACGATCACGCCGTCACAGGCGACGCGCAGCATCTCGGTGTCGCCGGGCAGGTGATAGGTCAGGTATCGCGCCTGCCGGTCGAGGAGTTTTTTCTCGGTCTCGGGGCCACCCAAGTGCGCCTTCTGCGCGGGCGTATTGAGCGACCGCAGCAGGTCCAGACCGCTCGCATCCCACGGCAGGAGTGTGACGGGCTGGCTGGTGATGGCGGCCTCGGTTGTTGGTGACCCCGGGAGGAATTGAACCTCCGACCAACGGCTTAGAAGGCCGCTGCTCTATCCGCTGAGCTACGGGGCCGCGCGTTGGATGTAACCGATGCCGCGTCGCTTGTCAGCGGTGTGCGTGTCCGGTTCCCAGCCGGGCCGTGCTGTCGCGGACGATGAGTTCGGACGACAGAACCACGTGCGCCGGCTCTGCGCTGGCCGCCGGGTTCTCGAGAATGTTGATGAGGGTCTCGACGGCAATCCGGCCGATCTGCTCGCGCGGCTGCCGCATGGTGGTCAATGAGGGCAGGTAGTTCTGGGAAATGGAGATGTCGTCGAACCCCATGATCGAGATATCACGGGGGCATTCGATGCCATGGCTGCGCAGTTCGGCGATCAACCCGATCGCCATCTCGTCATTGGCGGCAAAGACCGCCGTCGGCCTCTGCTTGTATCCGGCCAGCAGCCTTCCGGCTGCCTTGCCGGACTCCATCGTATAATCCCCAGCGAAAATCCACTCGTCGTGGACCTCGAGGCGACGTTCGAACATTGCCTTGCGGAAGCCAACCAGCCGCTCGTTGGGGAAGGTGTTGCGCGACGGACCGCTGATATGGCCGATGCGGCGGTGGCCCAGTTCGTGCAGGTGGGCCACGGCGCGTTCCGCCGCCTGCAGATTGTCGGTGATCACCGAGTTGATCTGCGGGTCAGGGAGTTCGTCGTAGGCGGCCACCATCGGCATTGCGGTACCGTCGCCGACGATCGCGTGCAGCTTGCGGGTGTCGAGAAAGCCGTCGAACAGGAGCAAGCCGTCGGCCCGGTTCGAGAGAAAATACTCGGACAGCCAGCGGGCCGGGTCGTCGCCTAGGCGGGAGGTGACGAGAACCCCGTAACCGCGCTTGGTCGCGGCCGCGACCACCGCGTCGAGGATGGTCGAATAGAAGGGATTGCCGATCCCCGGCATGGCCGTCAGAATCGTTCTGGCGCGCTGCAGTCGCAAAGACCGGGCCGATTGATTGACGGTGTAGCCGGTCTCACGGACCGCTTCGGTCACCCGTTCGCGCGTTGCCTGGGAGACGCGCTCTGGTGCGGTCAAGACCCGGCTCACCGTTGCGGCGGACACCTTGGCGTGCCGTGCAACGTCCTGAATTGTCGGAACTTTCCGCGGTGAATCCATGACTGACAGCGCCCCTCCGCGCTGCGTTAACAAGCGTGTCTAATTCGATCTTGACAGGTGCGCAAGAAGTGTCTGAAAGTCGTGCAATCGATTGCATTGATCTTGATGAAGGTTTTGTGTAATCGATTACACGCCGCCGGTCGGGAGACTTCTTAAAGAAGGTCACCGTCGGACTGGCAGGCAGGGGCCGGGGCATCCGCTTCCGGTCAACGTTGGGAGGAGACATTATGAAGAAGTTTGCAGTGGTCGCCACAATGGCGGCCGCGCTCATGCTGAGCACGGGCGCTCGCGCGACCGACGTCGAAGTCACCCACTGGTGGACGTCCGGCGGCGAAGCCGCGGCCGTTGCCGAATTTGCGAAGGCGTTCGACGCGACCGGCAACAAGTGGGTCGACGGCGCGATCGCCGGTTCGGGTGATACTGCCCGTCCGATCATCATCAGCCGTATTCTCGGTGGCAATCCGATGGGCGCCACCCAGCTGAACCCCGGCAAGGACGCCGACGATCTCGTGAAGGCGGGCCTGATGCTCGACCTGACCGATCTCGCCAAGTCCGAAGGCTGGGCCGACATCATCAATCCCAAGTCGCAGCTCGCCTCGTGCACCTATGACGGCCACGTCTATTGCGTGCCGGTCAATCTGCACTCGGCGCAGTGGATCTGGATCAACCGCCACGTCTATGAGACTGCCGGCGTGCCGGTTCCCAAGGACTGGTTCGAGTTCGTCAAGACCGCTCCCGATATCGCTGCCAAGGGCATCGTTCCGCTGTCGGTTGCCAATGGCTGGCCGGTGCAGACCCTGCTCGCGGACATCGAAGTCGCCGTTGCCGGCGTCGACAACTACGTGAAGGTCTATAAGGACCGCGACATCGCGCTCGCGACCGGGCCGGAATACAAGAAGGTCTTCGAGGCGATGGACGCCGCGCGCAAGATCGTCGATCCCTCGACCATGGTTCCGCAGTGGAATGACGCCGTGGCGCTGGTCATCCAGGGTAAGGCTGCTGCCAACGTCATGGGCGACTGGGCTGGCGGCGAATTCACCGTGGCCAAGATGGTTTCGGGCAAGGACTATGACTGCCTTCCGGGCCTGGGTGTGACCCCGGTTCTGGATACCGGCGGTGACGTGTTCTACTTCCCCAAGAACAGCAACCCGGACGTCGAGAAGGCCCAGTTGGTCCTCGCTTCGACCCTGCTGAAGAAAGAGACCCAGCTGGCGTTCAACCTGAAGAAGGGCTCACTGCCCATCCGTCAGGACGTGGACCTCAGCGCTGCCAGCGACTGCATGCAGAAGGGTATCGCCATCCTGAAGTCGGGCGCGAACTTCCCGTCCAACTCGCAGATGATGGATCGTGACTCGCTCAACCAGATCCGCGACATCTACAACAACTTCTTCGCCGACAAGAACGTCACCGTCGAAGAAGCCCAGGCGCAGTTCGCCGATGTCGTCAAGAACGCCCCCCCGCTCTGATTGACGGGTCGTCTGGTTAGTTCTTGAATAAGTTCAGGGTCGGCTCAGCGTGAGCTGCGCCGGCCCTGTTCTGTCCTGGGGAGAGATCGTTCATGGCTACTTCATCGGCTCTGGAGAGCGCCACTGGCGCTGCGGCCAATGGGAAAGCTGCTACGCGTCCTAACTTTCTGACGCGCAATACCCAAGCCAAACTGGCATCGGTGCCGATGTTCCTGGTGGTGCTTGGGGTGTTCATCGGCGGTTCGATCTGGACCATCGTCTATTCGTTCACCCGGTCAGCATCCTTGCCCGTCATGGACTGGATCGGCTTTGCGCAGTACGACCGTCTCTTCAAGACCACCCGCTGGGTGATCTCGGTCAAGAATCTCGCCCTGTTCGGCGTGTTTCAGCTGACCTTCTCATTCGTCGTCGGATTCCTGCTCGCGGTCTTCATGGACCAGAAGATCCGCTTCGAGAGCGCGTTCCGCACGATTTATCTTTATCCTTTCGCGCTGAGCTTCATCGTGACCGGGCACGTCTGGGCCTGGATCATGAACCCGGCGTTCGGCCTGCAGAAAGCGGTGCGCGACCTGGGGTGGACGAGCTTCACGTTCGACTGGCTCGGCAACCGCGACATGGTCGTCTACACGCTGGTGATCGCCGGCCTCTGGCAGGGCACCGGCTTGATCATGGCGCTGATGCTGGCGGGCCTGCGCGGTATCGACGCCGAAGTCTGGAAGGCCGCGCGTGTCGATGGCATCCCGACCTGGCGGACCTACATCTCGATCGTCTTGCCGATGATGCGGCCGGTGCTGATCACGACGCTCGTCATCGCCGCTTCGGGCGTGGTGCGCGTCTACGATCTGGTGGTGGCGCTGACGCAGGGCGGGCCCGGGCTGTTCTCGGAAATGCCGGCCAAATACGTCTACGACAACATGTTCCAGGGTGCGCTCGGACAGGGTCTGGCGGCGTCCTCGGTCATGCTGATCGCCACCGGCATCATCCTGATCCCATGGGCGGTCGTCGAATTCGGCGGCAAGCGGCGGCAATAGGGGGAT
>JANXSI010000230.1 GCA_025352765.1 Devosia sp.
CTTGGAGGCGCGGGTCGAAGCGTCCGCCTCGGGGATCTGCCGGGCGAGCGACAGCATTAGCGAGATGGCGTGCTCTGCCGTAGTGATGGAATTGCCGAAGGGCGTGTTCATCACGATGATGCCCTTCTTGGTCGCCGCCGGAATGTCGACATTGTCGACACCGATGCCGGCCCGGCCGATGACCTTGAGATTGGTCGCCGCGGCGATGATCTTTTCGGTGACTTTCGTCGCCGAGCGGATGGCGAGCCCGTCATACTGCCCGATCACCTCGAGCAGCTTGTCCTTGTCCTTGCCGAGATCCGGCAGATAGTCGACCTCGACGCCGTGATCCTTGAAGATCTGCACGGCGGTCTTCGAAAGTTTGTCCGAAACCAAAACCTTGGGCATCGCGCCCTCCTGAATGTGAATACAATTGGGGAGCCCGGCCCTCGTCCTTCGACGCGCTCAGGATGAGGTAGCCCTCATGGTGAGCCTGTCGAACCACGAGGGCGTGGCAATCTGGAGCTAAGCCGCGGCCTTGTTCAGCGCGGCCTTCTCGACGGCAAAGGCCCAGTCGAGCCAGCCGGTCAGCGCCTCGAGATCCGAAGCCTCGACGGTCGAGCCCGACCAGATCCTGAGGCCCGTCGGCGCGTCGCGATAGCCACCGATGTCGTAGGCGACACCGGCCTTGTCGAGCCGCGACACGATCGCCTTGGCGAACGCCGCCTGCGCGTCCGGGTCGAGCAGCTTGATCGCCGCATCCGCGATCACGAGGCACACCGAGGTGTTGGAGCGCTGTTCCGGGATCTGCGCCAGAAAGTCGATCCAGTCGGTCTTGGCGACCCAGTCTTTGAGCACCTTGAAATTGGCATCGGCCCGCGCCTGCATGGCCTTTAGCCCGCCGATCGACTTGCCCCACTCCATGGCATCGACCGCGTCCTCGATGCACAGCATCGAAACGGTGTTGATCGTTGCGCCCTCGAAAATGTCTTCCATGAGCTTGCCGCCCTTGGTCATCCGGAAGATTTTTGGCAGCGGCCACGCCGGCTTGTACGTCTCGAGCCGCTCCACCGCCCGCGGGCTGAGGATGAGGATGCCGTGCGCGGCTTCCCCACCCAGCGCCTTCTGCCAGGAGAAGGTCACCACATCGAGCTTGGTAAAATCGAGGTTCTGCGCGAACGCCCCCGAGGTTGCGTCGCAGATCGTCAGCCCCTTGCGGTCGGCCGGGATCCAGTCGGCGTTCGGCACGCGCACGCCCGAGGTGGTGCCGTTCCAGGTGAACACCACGTCATTGTCGAAATTGACCTGCTTGAGGTCCGGCAGCTCGCCATAGGGCGCCTTGATCACCCGCACATCGGCGAGCTTCAGCTGCTTCTGGACGTCCGTCACCCAGCCTTCGCCGAACGATTCCCAGGCCAGCATGTCGACGCCACGGGCGCCCAGCGCCGACCACATGAACATCTCGACCGCGCCGGTATCGGACGCCGGAACGATGCCGATGCGGTAGTCCGCCGGCACCTCGAGCAGCTCGCGCGTCAGCGCAATGGCCTTCTCGATCCGCGCCTTGGCGGGCTTGGCCCGGTGCGAGCGGCCGACCAGCGCATTGGCGAGCGCATTGACCGTCCAGCCAGGACGTTTGGCGCAGGGACCCGATGAAAAATTTGGATTGGCCGGTTTAACCGCCGGTGCGGTGAGCATGTCTGCCATGGCGACCCTCCCAGGTCGAAAGCCTCACGTTAGGGTGAGGTGTCCTGCCGGCCGAGATAGCGGAACACTCGCAAAAGTGCAAGGGACTTGCTGCCGCAGGGAACGCCCGGCCTCTCGCCGCCTTCATCAATCCGAGATATCGGCGGGCTAGGCCCTCGCCCGAGACGAGTCGAAAGGATCCAGCACATGGCCGGAGATGGATTGGCGATTGCCCGTGGTCCGCACACCACCCGGCTCAAATGGCACCGGCTTCGCCGCTCCTTCGCCGATCCCGAATTCTCCATTGCGGTGATGGAAGACGGCTTCCGCCTCGGCGCCTCGATGGAGCTCGACCTCCAGGTCCGCGCCGACGGCGGCTTCGTGGTCATGCATGACGCAACGCTCGACCGCGAGACCACCGGCACAGGAGCGGTCAGCGACCGCACGGGGCCTGAACTCGCGGCCCTCTCCTACCGCCAGCAGCCGCGCACCCTGCTCTTGGGCGAAGAACTCGCCACGCTGCTCGGCGCCGCCCATGCCGACGCGCTGCTGCAGTTCGACATGAAGAACGATCTCGCCGAGGTCGGCCGCCTCGGCATCGACCACCTTGCGGCGCAGTTCGGCAACAAGACGCACAACCTCATCGTCTCGGGCGGCAGCACCGAGCTGATCATGGCCATCGGCGACCGCCTGCCCGGCATCCAGCGCGGCATCGACCCGACCGACCGGCTAGTCGAGATCGGCCGCGACGGCGATCTCGCCGCCATGGAATCCGCCCTCCGCGAAGAGCTCGTGGGCCCCGCCGAACCCCACATGATCTACCTCGCCTGGGAGCTGATCCTCGAAGCCCACAAGGGCAGCCTCGACCTCATCGCCCTCTGCCACGACGAGGGCAAGACGGTCGACGCCTGGACCTATACCCTCGCCGCTCCGGCACAGGGGTTCAGCGACGCCGAATGGGCTCAGTTCAGCGCGCTGATGGCACTGTCGCCCGACCAGATCACCACCGACGAACCCGTCGCCACCGAAGCGGCCTGGCTGGCGCGAACCTCGGACGACGCCCATGTCTGACTGGACCGACGCGCCCTCGACCCATCTCGTCAACCGCCTGACGCCGGTGCCGCTCGCCGAGCGCGAGGCCATCAAGGCCGGCCCCGCCGACAAGGCGACGCATGACCGCTATTTCGACGCGCTGCCGCTGTTCCGGCAGGTCGAGATCGGCGGCGCCCCGCCCCGCCGCGACGCGATCGAGACGTCGGCGCGCGTCGTCTTCTGGAACACCGAACGCCTGCGTCACCTCGATGCCATCGCCGATAGCCTCGCGGCGCTCCGCCCCGACGTCATGCTGCTCTGCGAGATCGATCGCGGCATGGCCCGCTCCGGCAACACCGACCGCGTCGTCGAGATCGCGACCCGTCTCGAGGCCGGCTACGCCTATGCGGTGGAGTTCCTCGAACTCGACCTCGGCGACGTCAACGAAAAGCGCATCCATGCCGGCGAGACGAACGCCGACGGCCTCCATGGCGCCGCCGTCCTCACCGACGTCGCGATGGCGCGGCCCTTCGTCATCCGCATCGACCGGCGCGGCGACTGGTTCGACGGCGCCCGTCACGAACCCCGAGTCGGCGGCACCATCGCGGTCGGCGCCGAGATCATCGTCGCCGGCGTTCCGGTACTGATGGTCAACGTCCATCTCGAAAGCCACGACAACCCGGCGGCCCGCGGCGAGGACATGCGGCGGCTGCTGACCCGGATCGACCTTTTGGCGCCCGGCGGCGCGGTCATTCTGGGTGGCGATTTCAACACCTCGACCTTTGCGCTCGGCGACCGCCCCCGCGACCCCGATCGCTGGGCCGAGATCTTCGCCGCCGATCCCCATCGGATGCTGCGTCCGCAATCCTACGAACCGCTGTTCGAGATCGCGGCCGCCTTCGGCTACGACACCGAAGGCTGCAACGTTCCCGACCGGCCGACGACCCGCCGCCCGCAGGGCGATCCGCGGCCACTCGCCAAGATCGACTGGTTCTTCACCCGCGGCCTAGAGGCGACTGCGGCGCAGATCATCCCGGCCGTGCGTGAGAATGGCGAACCTTCGTCCGACCACGAGGGACTGCTGGTGACGATCGCGCCGCTCGGCTGGCTCTAGCGCACGAAGATCGGGTTGGTGACCGCGTGGAGACGCCCGGTCGCATCACGGACTTCCACCTGAACGAAGCCCCGCGGCAGCCCGGCATGCACGATTTCGCCTTCGGTATCAGCCGCGAGTTCGGTCCGCAGCACCTCGCCCTCGGGCCCGACGAGCCGCAGTGTCAGCGGCTGCGGTCCGGTCGACCACGCGATCCGCGCCGTGGCCGACGCGTCGGTCTCGCCACCCATCGGGATCTCGGTGCCATCGCTGTGCGTCGCGCTGAGGATCAGCCTCGGCCCCGACGACAGATAGTTCCGGCCGGCCCGGATCGCCGCGAGGATCGCCGTTTCCGACAGCTCCTCGGCGTGGACGTGGTTGAACCCGGTCTCACCATCGCCCGGGCCGCGGCCGTGATTGTCCGATCCGGCGGTCGCCACCAGCCTGTGGCCCTCGCTGAGCCAGCGCCGGTAGAGCGCGAGGCCATCCTCGTTGTAGTCCGACCATGGACCGCCGTTCCAGATCTCGACGATCCTGGCCGGACCCGGCATCATGTCGGCGAACTCCCAGCGGCAGCCGGTGCATTCGGGATCACCCGGCGACATCGGGTGCGCGATGACGAACAGCGCGCCGCTGCTCATGATCTCGCCCGCCAGCATCGGCATGGTCTTGCCCGTCGCCGGCCCCGACCGCCATTCGTGCCAGTCGCTGCCGCCCAGCGACAGCGCATGGCCGGCATGCGTCGTCAGCTCCATGCCGCCCATTACCAAGAGGTCGTCGCCGGCGAGCGAACGGAGCTGCGCCTGCCCCGATACCGTGTTGTGATCGCTGAGCGTCATGAAGTCGAGCCCGCGGCTCCGCGCCCAGCCGGCAAGGTCCGGCACGTCCCAGCGCCCATCCGAATGCAGCGTATGGGCATGGAGGTCGCCGCGATACCAGCCCCGGCCGCGCCCGCCGACAGCCGCCGGCACATACGGCGTCCGCGCCGCCACCGGTTCGGTCTCGAGCGTCACCGTCAGCGTGTAGTGGACCGGGTCGGGGCCGAGCACGCGGAACGTGTCGAGGAACACCATCCAGCGGCCCGGCTCGATCGCGCCCGGCAGGTAGCCGGGCGTTGCGCCCGTGGCATCGATGGCGAAATCCATGACCGGATTGTTGTGCCGCGCGCCGCGCGAACCCTCGGGCCCGAACACGCTGAGCGAAATCAGATTGTCGAACTCGGCGCCTTTGGCCCGCTTCGGCGTCGCGACGAACTTTCCGCTGAGCCGGGTGATCCCGTCTGGCAGGTCGAACGCCAGTGGCACATGCTGCTTGTTGTCGTCCGTCGTCAGCACGCCGTCGAAAACGATCTTCACGAGACGGCGCTCATCAGACGGGGCGCCTCGACCGGTGCGGGCGGCGCTGCCGCGAGCAGCAGGCCGTCGCGATAGACCTGCAGCCGCGTCGGCACCAGCCGCACCGTATCGCCCGGTAGGGGCGCCGCGTCGCGTGCGCACAGCCAGACCAGTTGCGTGCCGTCAGTCATGGTCACCAGCACTCGCATCATCGGCCCGAGATCGACGACGCGGCTGACCTCGCCCGCCGCCCCTGTGGCGCTGCGGACCAGATCCTCCGGCCGGCTGAGCACGGTGGCCGGACCATCGCTGCGCCCGACCGCAATGCTGGCGCCAAACCAATCGGCCCGGCCGTTGACGATCGTTGTCTCGGCCGAGTTCATCGCTCCGATGAAGTTGGCGACCGTCAGCGTCTGCGGGTTGAGGTAGAGGTCGCCCGGCGGCCCGATCTGCTCGATCGCGCCATTGCTCATCACCACTATCCGGTCGGCGAGTTCCATCGCCTCTTCCTGGTCGTGTGTCACAAAGATCGTTGCGAGCCCGAGACGGCGCTGCAGCTGCTTCAGCTCCTCGCGCAGATTCTTGCGCAGATGCGCATCGAGGGCCGAGAACGGCTCGTCCATCAGCAGCACCTTGGGCTCGACCACAAGGCACCGGGCGAGCGCCACGCGCTGCGCCTGGCCGCCCGAGAGCTCGGTCGGTCGGCGCTTGCCGAAGCCTGAGAGACCCACCAGCTCGAGCGCCTCGGCCACCTTGCGGGTGATCTCGGCCCGCGGCAGACGGCGGACCCTGAGGCCGAACGCCACGTTCTGCTCGACGCTCATGTGGTTCCACAGCGCATGCGACTGGAACACCATTGCGGTCGGACGACGGTTGGCCGCCCGTTCGCTGACATCCTCGCCGGCGATCAGTAGCCGTCCGCCATCCTGTTCGGCGAGCCCCGCGATCATCCGCAACAGCGTCGATTTCCCGCAGCCCGATGGTCCCAAGAGGCAGATCAGTTCGCCCTCGGCCACCGAAAACGTTGCCTTGGCCACCGCCTTGGTGGTTCCGAACGATTTTTCGAGCTCAACAATATCCAGCATCTAGGCACCAAAACCCTGGGCAATGCCCTTTGACGTCATGAATCGCCGCGTCAGCAGCAGCAGCGCAAAACACGGCACCCAGATCATCACGCACAGCACCGCCGCCTCCTGCACGATAACCTGAGTCGACAGCGTCAGCAGTGTCAACGGCATGGTGGTGATCTTGGGCGCGCCGATCAACAGCGCCGAATCGACCTCGAACAGGATCGCGACGAAGCTCAGCACATAGCTCGCCGCCAGCGCCGGCATCGCCTGCGGCAGCGTGATCGAGAGGAACACCCTGAGCCACGAAGCACCAAGATCGAACCCGGCCTCCTCGAGCGCTGGCGGAATGCCGCGAAAGGCCGCGGTCGGGATCCAGATCATCAGCAGCACCGCCGACAGCATCTGCACCATCACCACGCCCCAGAACGTTCCGATCAGCCCAAGCCTCAGGAACACCGTGGCGATCGACACGAACAGCGCGAATTTGGGTACCGCCTGCGCCGCGATGAACGAGAACAGCAGCAATTGCCGACCCGGGAACTTGATCCGGGCGAAGGCATAGGCCGCCGGCCAGCAGATCATCGCCGCCAGCGTCGTTGAGACGCTGGTGATCGCCAGCGACGTGATGATCGGCTCGATGACGCTCGAGCGATGCAGGATCACGTCCCAGTATTTGAGGCCCCATTCCGTCGGCGCGAGATTCGGATAGCGCCATTTCACCGCAAACGCCCAGACGATCACCGTGATGATCGGGCCGAGCATCAACAGCGCCATCACCGCCAGCAGCAACAGGCCGCCGAACGGCGTGCGGGTGCGCGCGCTCATCGCTCGCCTCGCTGCCCGCGCAGCATCGTCGCGATGTAGAAGCCGCCCACGATCGAGGCGATGGCGAGCAGGATCACCGCCTGCACCTGCGCCTCGGGCGGGTTGAGCAGATTGCTCAGCGTCCGCTGCATGTAGGGGCCCATCATTTCGGGCGCCGGCGGTCCCAGCAGATAGGGAATGGTGAAGGCGCCGATGACGCCGAGAAAGATCAACGCGAAGGCAATCAGCAGCGAGCGCAGCAGTTGCGGCAGGAGGATCTCGATCAGGGTCCTGAGTGCCCCCGCGCCGAGATCCCGCGCCGCCTCGACCGCATGGTCGGAGACCTGCGACAGTCCCGCGCTCAGCACCAGTACCGGCAGCGGCAGGCTCTCCCAGACAAAGCCGATATAGGGGCCCACGGGCGTGAGGTAGGGCGTGCTGTAGTGCGTGATGCCGATCTTTTCGAGCAGCAGTTGCAAAATGCCGTTGGGCCCGGTGAACCGCACCAGCGCGTAGCTGATGATGATGGCCGGCACGAACAGCGGAAACAGCGACAGCGCATGCACCATGGTGGCGATGCGACCCGACGAAAAGCGGAGGTAGAGCGCAATGCCCAGCGAG
>JANXSI010000235.1 GCA_025352765.1 Devosia sp.
GAGCGGCGAAATTCGCAAGGCCGAGGCGACGCTGTTCCATATCCGCTGGATCACCGCGCGGGCCGCCGAGAACGAGACCGAGGCCGAACAGGGCCGGCTGATCAACGATCTTGCCGGGGCGCAGCACGTCGAACTCGAAGCGCAGAAGGTGCTGTTCCTGGCCGACCAGGCCGTACAGCCGCTGCGGGATCGCGAGGCCGCGGCGGGGGCCGCGCTGCAGCGGCTGACGATCCTTGCCGAACAACTGGCGGAAGAGGCGCGGCGCGCCGAAGCCCGCCGGCAGGAGCTCAGCGAGCGCATTCGGCAGACCGAGTCCGACGGCTCGCGCGAGCGGGCGCTGCTCGAGGAAAGCGACGAGGCGCTGAAGCTTTCGGCCGACGAGCGCGCACGGCTCGAGGCCGAGGCGCTGGGCGAAGAGGCAGCCTTTGCGGCGGCCAAGCTCGGTGCCGAAGAGGCGATGAACGCAGTGCGCGCGGCCGAAGCCGGGGCGCGGATCGCCGCCGATCTCGAAGCGCAGGTCAAGGCGCGGCGGGCCCAGGCCAAACGCGGCGCCGAAGACGCGGCGACGCGTATCGTGCGGCTCAAGCAGCAGATCGCCGACGTGGTGCGTGATGCCGCGGGGGTGACGGCACGGCTCGAGGCCGACGACGGCGTGACGGCCAAGCGCGGCGCGCTCGAGGCGCTGCAGGTGGTTTCGGCTGAAGCCGAGGCGGCCGCGGTGGCGGCGGAAGAGGCGACGCGGGCGGCACAGCTGTCGCTCGATGCAGCCCGACCGGCGCTACAGGAAACCGAGGCGCTGCTCAACCGGCTGGAATCGGAAGCGCAGACGCTAAGCCGGATTTTGAATGGCGGTGCCAAGGGCTTGTGGGCGGCAATCGCCGATGAACTCAAAGTCGATGCCGGGTTTGAGACGGCGCTCGGCGCGGCGCTGGGCGACGATCTCGAAGCCTCGTCGGACGCGGGCGCCCCGCTCCACTGGGCCGGCCCGATCCCCGGCGAGGGCGACCCTGCCCTGCCCGACGGCATCGTGGCGCTATCGCGTTATGTGTCGGGCAGCGCGCTGCTGAAGCGCCGGCTCGACCAGATCGGGCTCGTCGACAAGGCCGAGGGCGCGCGCCTGCAGCCGCAGCTCAAGCCCGGGCAGCGGCTGGTCAGCAAGAGCGGCGACCTCTGGCGCTGGGACGGGTTCGTCTCGGCGGCGGACGCGCCGAGCGCGGCGGCGCAACGGCTGGCGCAGCGCAACCGTCTTGCCGAACTCGATGCCGAATTGTCCGAGGCGCGGGCCAGACGCAATTCGCTGAAGGCCGACGCCGCGACACTGGCGCAGACCCTCGAAGGGTCGCGACAGGGCGAGCGGCAGAAGCGCGACGCCTGGCGCAACGCGCAGCGCGACATCGCCACGGCGCAGACGGCCCTCGACCAGGCACAGCGCGCCATCGGGGAACTGGCGACGCGCCAGAGTGCGCTCGAAGAAGCGCGGGTCCGGCTGACCTCGAGCCTCACCGAGGCTGAAGCGATCGAGGCAGACGCCCAGAAGGCATTGGCGGACGCCGGTGACGAAACGGAATCGGCGGCGCTGTCGCAGCAGAAGCGGGCGCTGCTCGACGAAGCCCGCGCCGCGGCCGACCAGGCGCGTTTGAAGCTCGGCACCTTCGAGACAGCGGCAAAGCTCCGGCTCGGGCGGCTCAGTCAGATCGCGACGGACACCGCCAACTGGACCCGCCGCCGGCAGGGTGCGGCGTCGCAGGTCGAAACGCTCGATGCGCGGCTCGGGGATCTGCGCGGCCAACTCGCGGCGCTGAGCGAGGCGCCGGAAGGGTTCGAGCAGAAGCGCTCGGCGATCGACTACGAAATCTCGACTGCCCGCACGGCGCATGCCGCCGCCTCCGATACGCTCGCCGAGGCGCAGGCCCGGCATCGCGAGGCCGATAAGGCGCAGCGGCTCGCCGCCGAAGCACTGAGCGGCTTCCGCGAGAATCTTGCCCGTGTCGACGAGCGGCTCAAGGGCCTCATCGCGCAGCGGCACCAGATCGAGCGCCAGGTGATCGAGACTCTCGACATCCAGGCGGTCGAGACGGCACAGGCCGCCGGGATCCGGCCGCAGGACGCCCTGCCCGACGAAGAGAACATGGAGCGCAAGGTCGAGCGGCTGAAGGCCGAACGCGAGCGGCTGGGCGGGGTCAACCTCGCGGCCGAGACCGAAAGCGTCGAGGTGCAGGAA